>DATMGW010000181.1:0-6907 GCA_035555295.1 Caldimonas sp. | reverse complement strand
AGACGGCGCGCATCCCGATCAAGGTCGCCGCGGCGGAGACGCTGAGAAAGCCCGACTGGATCCGCGTCAAGGCGGGCTCGCCGAGCTCCCGCTTCTACGAGATCAAGAACATCCTGCGCGAGCACAAGCTGCATACGGTTTGCGAGGAGGCGTCGTGCCCGAACATCGGCGAATGTTTTGGCGGCGGCACGGCCACGTTCATGATCATGGGCGACAAGTGCACGCGGCGCTGCCCGTTCTGCGACGTCGGCCACGGCCGGCCCGACCCGCTCGACGCCGACGAGCCGATGAACCTCGCCAGGACGATCGCCGCGCTGAAGCTCAGGTACGTCGTCATCACCAGCGTCGACCGCGACGACCTGCGCGACGGCGGCGCGGCGCATTTCGTCGCCTGCATCGAGAAGACGCGCGACCTCTCGCCGGCGACGAAGATCGAGATCCTGACGCCCGATTTCCGCGGCCGCGTGGACCGCGCCCTCGAGATCCTCAAGGCCGCGCCGCCCGACGTGATGAACCACAACGTAGAGACCGCGCCGCGCCTGTATCGGGAAGCGCGCCCCGGCTCCGACTACGCGTATTCGCTCAACCTGCTCCGGCGATTCAAGGAATTCGCCCCTGGCGTGCCGACCAAGAGCGGCCTCATGGTCGGCCTGGGCGAGAGCGACGAAGAGATCCTGCAGGTGATGCGCGACATGCGCGCGCACGGCATCGACATGCTGACGATCGGCCAGTACCTGGCGCCGAGCAGCCACCACCTGCCGGTGCGCCGCTACGTCCACCCCGACACCTTCCGCATGTACGAGCAGGAGGCGAAATCGATGGGCTTCACGCACGCCGCGGTCGGCCCGCTGGTGCGCTCGAGCTATCACGCCGACCAGCAGGCGCATGCGGCCGGGGTTGCCGCGGCGGCCTGAGGCATGACGCCGGAGGCGAGAGCGTCCGGCCCGGCTGCTGATCCGCTGCTCGCTTGCGGCAACTGCCGCGCGCCGATGCAGCGTGTCGCCCTCGCCGGCCACTACGGCTCGACCGTCGAGCTGGACGTCTGCGGCAGCTGCGACCTCGTCTGGTTCGACGATGTCGAGAGCGCGCGCCTGAACGGCCCGGGAATGCTCGATCTGATCGCTCGCATGGCCAAGGCCTACGACCTTCCGTACGAGTCGCTGCGGCCGAACGCATGCTGTCCGCGCTGCGCCGGCAAGCTCGTGCTCGTGCACAACCAGTCCCGCTGGGGCCGCTCGGTGCAATTGCAGTGTTCGCGTCGGCACGGGGCCTACCAGTCGTTCGCCGAGTTCCTCGAGGAAAAAGGCTTGCTGCGGCCGATGTCGCGGATCGACCGGGCCTGCTTGCTGCGCGACAGGCGCCGGATCGACTGCGTCAACTGCGGCGCCACGGTGGGCGTCGATGACGAGCTCTGCCCTTATTGCCGCTCGGTGCCGAGCCTGCTCGACGTCGCCCGCCTGGCCCGCGCTCTCGATCCGGAACAGATGCTCGGCGCCCAGCCGCTCCCCGGCGTCGGGGCAAGGCAGGAGGCGATGCAATGCGCGGCCTGCGGTGCCGCCTTGCCGCCGGGTGAATCGATGAGTTGCGCGCAGTGCGGCGCAACGCTGGCGATCGCGAGCCTGCGCGACGCGAACGCGGCCGTGCAGGCGCTCGCGCCGGCCTTGCGCGCGAACGCGGCGCATCCGCCGCCGGAGATCGTCAGGCGCCGGCTCGACGCGCTCGGCGCCGACTTGCCGCGGCGTCGCGAATGGGCGGAGACCATGGAGCGCGAGGCCAACCAGCGCAACAGCGATGTCGAGTGGAGGTTGCTCTTTCGCCACGGTCGCGCGGCGCTCATCGCGCTGGCGATCCTGTTCGTGTGGTGGCGCTTCTGGCGACGATGAGCTCGGGCCAGGCGCCGACGCCCGGCGCGGCGCTGAACGCCGCTCTGCTCGCCCTCGGCGCGATCGCGCTCTGGGCGACGCTGGCGTCGCTCGGGGTCGCCCTGGCGCACGTGCCGCCGTTTCTGCTCTGCGGGCTGGCCCTCGTCGTCGGCAGCGTGCCGGCGTGGCCGCTGGCGCGGCAATGGCGAGTGCCGATGGCAACCCTGGCGCTCGGCGTCTACGGCCTGTTCGGCTTTCACTTCCTGCTCTTCGTCGCCTTGCGCCATGCGCCGCCGGTCGAGGCCAACCTCGTCAACTATCTCTGGCCGCTGCTCATCGTCGTCCTCGCGCCGCTGTTCCTGCCGCAGCTGCGCCTGCGCCCGGTCCACGTCGTCGCGGCCCTCGCCGGGTTCGCCGGCGCGGCGCTCGCCATCCTCGGCGGCCGCGGCGTCAGCGGCGACTTCGCTTGGGGCTACCTTCCCGCGCTGGGATCGGCCTTCGTCTGGGCGAGCTATTCGTTGCTGACGCGGCGCGTGCCGCACTTTCCGACCGCCGTGGTCGGCCTGTTCGGGCTCGTCTCGGGCGCCCTCGCGCTGCTCTGCCACGCCGCCTTCGAGCCGGCCGCCGACCTCTCGGCGCGCGACGCGGCGCTGATCGTCGCGACCGGCCTCGGCCCGCTCGGCGCCGCCTTCTACCTCTGGGACGCGGCCCTGAAGCGCGGCGACGCGCGCCGCATCGGCCTGCTCAGCTACCTGACGCCGCTCGCGTCGACGCTGCTGCTCGTGGCGACGACGGGCCGGCCGTTGACGCTGTGGATAGGCGGGGCTGCCGTCCTCATCGTCGGCGCGGCGATCACCGGCGTCCGCGCTCGCTGAAGGCGCGCCGGCCGCCGGGCGCGGGTCGCCTCAGAGCGCGCGCGACAGCTCGAACATCAGGGCGGCGGGCAGCGAGCTCGAGACGACGTCGCGGCCGATCCGCGCCATCGACGCGCCGTTGGTTCCGGACATCTCGAAGGTCGAGCCCTGCTCGAGGATCTCGATGAAGACGAAATCGGGCACCTCGGCGAGGATCTCGTCGCGGAAGGTCGAGAAGCGCTCGCCGCGCTGGATCGATTCGATGATGATCGCGTGCGGCAGGCCTTCCTTGCAAAAGCTCACCGCCTCGTCGACCGAGCTGACGAAGTCGACGAGCATGCTCATGTTGCGCAGCGCGTCACGGATGAGCACGCGCATCTCGCGTCGCGAGGCGACGACGAGGACGTGGCTGCCGGCCAGCGCCTTCGAGTTGCCCGATTGCGCCGACGCGTCGTCGATCTCGGAAGCCGAGAGTCCTTCCATCTCTTCGCCGGCCGTCTTCGGGAATTCGAGGACGAGCGTCGTGATGCCCGAGACGTCCTTGCGGTCGACGACGAGCCCCATCGTCCAGGCGGTCTGCTCGATCAGGCGCCAGTGCAGCGAATCGAGGCGGGGCAGGACGGCGGCGGTGACGCTCTCGTCGTCCTGGTCGGCCGGGCGGTGCGCGAAGCGGCAGGTCAGCCGCGCATGCGCCGGCCAGGTCTTGAAGTCGATCGTGAACTCGATGTGCTCCTGCGCGTTGGCGAGTGCCCAGTCGAGCGTCGCGTTGAGCAGACTGAAGAGGAGCGATCCGTCGACGATGACGCGCGCCGACTTGAGCAGCGGCTTGAGGGCGATGCCGCGCGCCTGCGTTTCCCGGCTGCGCAGCGCCAGCACGCTCTTCATCACCTCCTCGAGCTGCAGCACCTCGTGCGACTGGCGCACGCGCCCCGACGCGAAGCGCGTCAACTGCTGGCCGATCATGCCGATCTGGCGCGCCTGCTCGACCTCGTCGCGCAACGCGCGCAAGCCGGCACGGTCGATCTTGCCGGTGGCGGTGAGGACGTGGATGCGCTCGAGCGCCGCGGTCAGAGGCGCCGCGATCTCCGCGCCGACTTGCGAGACGAGGTCGTGCCAGCGCTCGTCGTCGCTCGAGGCGTCGTCGTCGACAGCTTGGGCTCGCGCGGCGGCAGAGCGTGAGGCTTCGGACATGTTCAAGAAGGTTCGTTTGTCTCTTCAAGCATTCGGTGGGCGGATGAGGCCGCGCCGCAGGCGGGTCAGCGCCGTCGCGGGGCGGACCCTTGATGGCGGCGAGACGCCTGCCGCGGCGCCTCGCATCGCGTCGCAGTCAGCCGAGGAGTGTCTGCCTGCGCCCCTTGCAACGCCAGAGGTGGGCTGGATGGCGCAGACGAGCGGTCGCAAAAAGTTGCCAAATGTGACAACTTGTTCACTGTTTTCGGGCTTTTGTCGCCCCGCGCGCCACGACGCGGCTCAGATCGCGCCGGCGCTGCGCAGGCTCGCGATGTCTGCGCTGCTCAGGCCGAACTCGCCCAGCACGGCGTCGGTATCGGCGCCCAGGAGCGGGGGCGCCAGCCGATATTGCACCGGCGTCTCGGACAGCCTGATCGGACTGGCGACGACGCGGATCGATCCGGCCAGCGGATGCGCCATCTCGGCTGTCATCTCTCGGAAGCGTACTTGCGGATCGGCGAAGACGTCGGCCAGGTCGTTGATCGGACCGCACGGCACCTTGGCCGCTTCCAGGGCTTCGAGCCAGGCGCTGCGCGACCGCAGCTTGAGCGTTGCCGCAAGCAATGGCACGAGCGTCGCCCGATGTCGGACGCGCTCGGCGTTGGCCGCGAAGCGCGGGTCGACTGGCAGCTCGGGGCAGCCAGCCACGGCGCAAAAACGCGCGAACTGCGCGTCGTTGCCGACGGCCAGGATGAGGTGTCCGTCAGCGACCTCGAAGACCTGGTACGGCACGATGTTGTGGTGCGCGTTGCCGGCGCGTTGCGGAGCGACGCCGGTGGCGAGATAGCCGGCACCGAGGTTGGCGAGCATCGCGACCTGCGTGTCGAGCAGCGCCATGTCGATCGCCTGGCCCTGGCCGGTGGCGTCGCGGTGGCGCAGTGCGGCGAGGATCGCCGTCGCGGCGTACATGCCGGTGAACAGATCGGCGACCGCGACGCCGACCTTCTGCGGCCCGCCGCCGGGCGCGTCGTCGGCGATCTCGGCGCGCGACGGGCCGGTCACGCTCATCAGGCCCCCCATGCCCTGAATGGCGTAGTCGTAGCCGGCGCGATCCCGGTACGGCCCGGTCTGGCCGAAGCCTGTGATCGAACAATAGACCAGGCGCGGATGGAGGGCGAGCAGGCGAGGCGCATCGAGGCCGTGCCGTGCCATGTCGCCGACCTTGAAGTTCTCGACGAAGACGTCGCACTGCCCTGCCATCGTGCGCACGAGGTCGGCGCCGACGGCGCTGGCGACGTCGATCGTGATCGAGCGCTTGTTGCGATTCGTGCCCAGGTAATACGCGGCTTCACCGGTCTCGCGGCCGTCGCGGCCGGCGAGAAACGGCGGCCCCCAGCCGCGCGTGTCGTCACCGCCCGGGTGGCCCCTGCCCGGCGGGCGCTCGACCTTGATGACGTCGGCGCCGAGGTCGGCGAGCACCTGCGTGCACCACGGGCCGGCGAGAACGCGCGAGAGGTCGAGAACGCGAAGGCCGGCCAGCGCCCGGGGCGCTTCGTCCGGCGATCGGCGAGCCGGGTCGCTCGTGGCGTCGGTGGCGGCCATCGATCCATTGTCGACTCCGGATGGCCACGGTCGCATCGGGATAATCGTGCCGATGAGCTTTCCCCTGGGCACGCGGGTCGCCGCCTGCCTCGTCACGCTCGCCGCGTGCTCGCCGTCGCTCGACTGGCGCCAGACGCGGGCCGAAGGCAGCGACGTCGTCCTGCTCTTTCCATGCCGGCCCGATCGGGACGAAAGGACGGTGCGCGTCGATGGTGCCGACCTGCGTATGCAGATGGTGTCGTGCCATGCCGCCGGAGCGGCCTTCGCGCTCGCCTTCGCCGAAGCGCCCGACGCGACGCGGGTCACGCCGCTCGTCGCCGCGCTGCGCGCCGCCGCTGCCGCCAACATCGGCGCGGTACCGACCGTGAGCGTGTTTGCCGTCGCCGGTGCGACGCCGAACGAGCAGAGCGCGCTGCTGCGCATGGAGGGGCGCCTGCCCGATGGCCGCCGCGTCGTCGAGCACGCGGCTTTCTTCGTCAAGGGGTTGCGCGTCTACGCGGCGACGGTTCTCGGCGAGTCGATTCCTGCCGAAGCCGTCGAGACCTTTTTCGCTTCGATCAAGAGCGCGTCTTGATTCTCTCGATAATGCGCCGCCATGCCGGGACTTCTGATCATCGCTCACGCACCGCTCGCGTCGTCGCTGAAGAGCGTGGCCGAGCACGCGTTTCCGGAATGCGCCGCCCTCCTCGGCGCCCTCGACGTGACGCCCGAGATGTCGATCGAGGAGGTCGAGACGGCTGGCCGGCAGATGCTCGATCGGGTGCGCACGCCCGAGGCACTCATCCTCACCGACGTGTTCGGGGCGACGCCATGCAACGTGGCGCAGCGTCTCGCCGACGGCGTCCAGGTGAAGGTCGTCGCGGGGGTGAATGTGCCGATGCTCTGGCGCTCGCTGTGCTACAGCGACGATTCCCTGGATGCGGCGGTGGCGCGCGCCGTCGCCGGAGCGACGCAAGGCGTGATGCAGGTGGCGACGTCGCGACCGCAGAACCAGAAGCGCAAGGCCGGCGGCGGTGATCAAAAAGACAGTCAGGATCAATAACAAGCTCGGCCTGCACGCGCGCGCGTCGGCCAAGCTGACCAAGCTTGCTGCGAGCTTTCGCTGCGAGGTCTTCATGAGCCGCAACGGCCGGCGCGTGAACGCCAAGAGCATCATGGGCGTGATGATGCTGGCGGCCGGGCTCGGCACCGAGGTCGAGATCGAGATCGATGGCGAGGACGAGGCCCAGGCGATGCAGGCGCTCGTCGCCCTGATCGGCGACAAGTTCGGAGAAGGCCAGTAGCAGGCGCGACCGGGCGGCTGCTAGGATGCCCCGCATGAGCTTCCAGCTGTTCGGGCTGCCCGTATCGAAGGGCATCGCCATCGGCCGCGCGGTGCTCGTCGCGTCGAGCCGGATCGACGTCGCCCACTACTACATC
>DATMGW010000180.1:0-4678 GCA_035555295.1 Caldimonas sp. | reverse complement strand
GTGGTGGCCGGGGGGCCGCACTGCGCAGAAGGCGTTCTCGATGCTGCCGTCGAGCACCGCGTCGGTCGCGGCGACGGCGGCGCCCGCCGCGCGCATCGCGGCCGCCCAGGTGCCGGGCGCCGCGATGGTGTCGGGGTCGATGAAGCGCCGGGTTCCTTCCTCGGCCGCGCGCTCGAGCATTTCGCGCAGCTCGTCGACGTAACGGCTTTCGTGCGCCAGGCCCAGGTCGCTCATCGCCACGGCCGGTGCCTCGCGCCGCTCGAGCGCGGTGTCGAGGCCCGACGCGATCAGGAAGTCGTCGATGGCGTCGAGACGCGAGGCGCACTCGGGGTGGCCCTCGCCCATGTCGTGGCCGCGGCAATCGGGGTGGCTGTAGAACGCCGTCGTCATGGCTTGCGGTCGGATTTTTCTAGTAAGGTGGCCGCATGAGCCCATCCCTGCGAGACCAGCTGGCCGAACTCGTCGGCCAGATCAGCACCATTATCGTCGGCAAGCGCGCCCAGATCGAAGACTGCGTCGCCTGCATGCTCGCTGGTGGACACCTGCTGATCGAGGACGTTCCGGGGGTCGGCAAGACGACGCTGGCGCACGCGATCGCGGTGTCGCTGGGCCTGCGCTTTTCGCGCTCGCAATTCACCGCCGACCTGATGCCGTCGGACCTGATCGGCGTCAGCGTCTACGAGCGGAGCAAGGAAGCGTTCGTTTTTCACGCCGGTCCGGTGTTCGCGCACGTGCTGCTCGCCGACGAGATCAACCGCGCCGGGCCGAAGACGCAAAGCGCCCTGCTCGAAGCGATGGAGGAGCACCAGGTCACGGTCGAGGGCGAGACACGCCCCCTTCCCGCGCCTTTCTTCGTCATCGCGACGCAGAACCCGACCGACCAGATCGGCACCTATCCCCTGCCCGAATCGCAGCTCGATCGCTTCCTCATGTGCATTACCTTGGGCTATCCGGATCGCAAGAGCGAGCGCGAGCTGCTCGCGGGCGCCGACCGGCGCGAGGCGATCGCGCGGCTGCGCCCGGTGATGACTCCGGCCGAGCTGATCGCGGCGCAGCGGGCGGTGCAGTCGGTGCACGCGTCGGACGCCCTGCTCGACTATCTGCAGGCGTTGATCCAGGCGACGCGTTCGGGCGCCTGGTTCGTCGAGGGCCTCTCGCCGCGCGCCGGCATCGCCGTGCTGCGCGCGGCGCGCGCGCGCGCCTTGCTCGGCGGCCGCGACTACGTCGCTCCCGACGACATCCAGTATGTGCTGCCGCAGACGATCGCGCATCGCCTCATCCCGGTCGCCGGCGCCGGGCGCGGCAGGAGCGAGCAGGTGCGAGCGATGATCGAGGCGGTGCCCTTGCCGTGAGCCCTCCGCTCGGCCGCTCCGAAGAAGGGCTGCTCCCGCGCGGCGGGACGGCGCCCGGCGCCTGGGGCGCCTGGGGCGCCTGGGGCGCGCCATTCTCGGCGGCGACGCTGAACCCTGCGGCGTTCGCGCGTGCGCGCTTTCGCCGCTGGTGGCAGGCGCGCCTGCCGCGCACCGACACGCAGACGCTGACGCAAGGCAACGTCTACATCCTGCCGACGCGTGCCGGCTGGATGTTCGGCCTGACGCTGCTCGTGCTGCTGCTCGCCTCGGTGAACTACCAGCTCAACCTCGGGTACGTGCTGACCTTCCTGCTCGCCGGCAGCGGAGTCGTCTCGATGCACGTCACGCACGGCACGCTGCGCGGCCTGACGCTGCACCTGCGTCCGCCCGCGCCGGCGTTCGCCGGCGCGCCGGCGGTGCTCGACATCGTGCTGAGCAGCCCCGGGACGGCGCGCTACGGCATCGGCCTGCGCCTACTCGACGCGGCCGGCGCGACGCTCGCCTGGACCAACGTCCCGGCCGGCGGACAGGCGACCTCGCACGTCAGCTTCATCCCCGCCGCTCGCGGCCTGCACGAGGCGCCGACGCTGAGCGCCGAAACCCGCTTCCCCCTCGGCCTCTTTCGCGCCTGGACAGTGTGGCGACCGGCGGCGAGGCTGCTCGTCTATCCGCAGCTCGAGGTCGGGGCGCCGGCGCTGCCGGCGGCCCGGCCGGTCGCGGGCGGGCCGACGCAGTCGCGCAACAGCGAAGGCGGCGAGATCGAGGGCGTGCGCGCCTATCGGCGCGGCGACCCGATGAAGCTCGTCGCCTGGAAGAAGGCGGCGCAGGCGATCGAGACCGGCGCCGAGCTCGTCAGCCGCGACACCAGCGTCTCGGCACGGCGCGAACTGTGGCTCGACTGGGCCGCGTGCGGCTCGCTCGCTGCCGAGGCGCGCCTGTCGCGACTGGCGGCCTGGACCATCGCCGCGGCGAACGCACACACCGACTTCGGATTGCGCGTCCCGGGCGTCGAGCTCGCCCCCGACGGCGGCGAGGCGCAGCGCAAGCGCTGTCTCGAGACGCTCGCGCTATGGCAATGAGCGAGCATCGATGAGCACTGCCCTCCTCAGCGTCCGTTCCTGGCTGCCCCGCTGGCCCGGCTGGCAGCGCCTGCCACGCGAGACGCGCGACACGCTATTCCTGCTCGCCGTGATCGCCTGGACCGTGCTGCCGCACGCCTCGCACCTGCCGACCTGGGCGATCGTGCTGACCGCCGTCGTCCTCTTCTGGCGCGGCCGCCTGGCCCTCGTCGGCGGCGCCTTGCCGGGGCGCTGGATCCTCGTCGCCGTGCTTGCCGTCGCCATCGCCCTGACTTTCTGGTCGTTCCGGACGCTGCTCGGCAAGGAGCCGGGCGTGACTCTGGCCGTCGCGCTGATGGCGCTGAAGACGCTCGAGCTGCGAGCCCGCCGCGACGCCTTCGTCATCTTCTTTCTCGGCTTCTTCATCATCCTGACGCACTTCCTCTACTCGCAGTCGCTCCCGGTCGCCGCGGCGATGCTCGTCTCGGTGTGGGGGCTGCTGACGGCTTTGGTTCTCGCCCACATGCCGGTCGGGCAGCCGAGCCTGGCCCAGGCAAGTGGCCTGGCGGCGCGCACCGCGCTGCTGGGCGCGCCGGTGATGGCGCTGCTCTTCGTCCTCTTTCCGCGCATCGGCCCGCTCTGGGGCGTGCCGCAGGACGGCATCTCGGCGACCGGCCTGTCGAACACGATGAAGATGGGCTCGATGGCCGAAATCGCGAGCGACGACTCGATCGCGATGCGCCTGCGCTTCGAAGGCCAGCCGCCGCCTCCGGCCGAGATGTACTTCCGCGGCCCGGTGCTGACGCGCTTCGACGGTAGCGAATGGCGCCCGCTCGGCCTGCCCTTCGCCGCACCCGGCGTCCCAGCACGGCCGCCGATATTGAAGGTGCAGGGCGAGCCGATCCGCTACGAGGTGACGCTCGAGCCGCTGCGCCTGGCCACGATCCCGCTACTCGAGGCGACGACCGCAGTCTCGGCGATCGACGGCTTTCGCGTCAGCGCCCGCGATGACCTGCAGTGGCTGACCGACCGCCAGCTCTTCGAGCGTGTTCGCTTCGATGCCGAGGCGCACACGCGCTTCGTGCTCGGCGCGCCGCGCCGAATCGGCGAGCTGCAAGAAAGCCTCGACCTGCCGCCCGGCTACAACCCGCGCACGATCGCCTGGACGCGCGTCTTCCGCGACGACCCGCTCAACCGCACCGTCGGCGCGGTGGCGTTCGCGCAGTCGCTGATGCAGCACATCCGGCAAGGCGGCTTCAGCTACACGCTTTCGCCCGGCGACTACGGGCGCGACGGCGTCGACGAGTTCTGGCTCGATCGAAAGGAGGGCTTCTGCGAGCACTTCGCTTCGGCCTTCGTCGTCATCATGCGCGCGGCCGGCTTTCCGGCGCGCGTCGTCACCGGCTATCAAGGCACCGATCTCCTGCCTGTCGACGGCTACTACCTCGTGCGCCAGAGCTCGGCGCACGCCTGGGCCGAGTACTGGCAGACGGGAGTCGGCTGGCAACGCGCCGACCCGACCGCGGCGGTTGCGCCCGATCGCATCGGCCGAAGCAGCCGCCTGACGCCGCAGCCCGGCCTCGTCGCCGGTGCCCTCGGCGCGATGAGCCCGCAGCTGATCGCGCAGCTGCGCAGCGGCTGGGAAGCGATCAACAACCGCTGGAACCAGTGGATCCTCAGCTACTCGCGCGGCCAGCAGCTCGACGTGCTGAAGAACGTCGGCTTTCAATCGCCGAGCTGGGAAGACCTGGCGTTGCTGCTGATCGGCGCGCTGAGCTCGCTCGCGCTCGCCGGCGCGGTGTGGGCCTGGTTCGACCGGCGTCGCGTCGATCCCTGGGTGCGCCAGCTCGAGCGCATGCGGCGCAGCCTCCGATCGCTCGGCCTTCCTGCCGCGGCGCATGAGGCGCCGCGCGCGCTCGCCGCGCGCGTGCGCGAACGGATCGGCGCCGCCGGCGAGCCGCTGGCGGCCGCGCTCGACGAGCTCGAAGCGCAGCGCTACAGCCGCGCCAGCGCGAAGCGGCCCGACGCTGCGCTGACGCGCCGCTTCAGGGCGGCGGCACGACGCCTGAAGACGGCGCCCGCCGGATAATCGCGGCAATGCCATTTCATTCGTCGACCCGGCGGGCACTCGTCATCGGCGGCGCCTGGCTGGCCACCGTCGCACCTTCGCAGGCAGCTCAGAAGAAGAAGCCGGCGCGCCGGCAGACGCCACCGGCAAGCGACGACAGCGCACCCGACCTCGTCACCTACGGCCGGCGCGACGACGTG
>DATMGW010000179.1:0-3203 GCA_035555295.1 Caldimonas sp. | reverse complement strand
CGCGAGTTCGAGGCCGACGGCCTGCTCTCGGTGGCCGTGCAGCACGAGATGGACCACCTGCTGGGCAAGGTCTTCGTCGACTACCTGAGCCCGCTCAAGCGATCGCGGATCCGCACCCGCATGCTCAAGAAGACGCGCGACGAAGCGCGCGCCTGAGAGAAGGGGAGCAGGGTGCGGCTGGCGTTCGCGGGCACGCCGGAATTCGCGCGCGTCGCGCTCGAGCGCTTGCGTGCTGCTGGCTTCGAGGTCGCCCTCGTCCTGACGCAGCCCGATCGTCCGGCCGGCCGCGGCATGAAGACGCAGCCGTCGCCGGTGAAAGCCTGCGCGGTCGCGAGCGGCATCGCGGTCGCGCAGCCGCGCGGCCTGCGCCTCGACGGCCGCTATGCCGACGATGCGACGGCGGCACGCGCCGCCCTGATCGCCGTCGCACCCGAGGCGATCGTCGTTGCCGCCTACGGGCTGATCTTGCCGCCCTGGCT
The DNA here is from genome assembly GCA_035555295.1 of Caldimonas sp. Lineage (GTDB taxonomy): Bacteria > Pseudomonadota > Gammaproteobacteria > Burkholderiales > Burkholderiaceae_C > Schlegelella_A. Next base: position 2,724 of record DATMGW010000179.1, on the reverse strand, counting down.
ACTCGAGCTGCCGCAGCACGGCTGCATCAACATCCACGCCTCGCTGCTGCCGCGCTGGCGCGGCGCCGCACCGGTCCAGCGCGCGATCGAAGCCGGCGACGACGAGACCGGGGTGACGATCATGCAGATGGACGCCGGCCTCGACACCGGCGACATGCTGCTCGCCGAGGCCACGCCCATCGCCACCGACGAGACGAGCGCGACGCTGCAGGAACGCCTGGCAGGGCTCGGCGGCGAACTGATCGTTCGCGCGCTCGCGGCGCTCGCCGAAGGGCGCGTCGCGCCACGCCGGCAAGACGCTGCGCAGGCGACCTACGCCGCCAAGATCGCCAAGGCCGAGGCGACGATCGACTGGCGCGAGCCGGCGGCGACGATCGAGCGGCGCCTGCGCGCCTTCGACCCGTTCCCCGGTGCCCGCGACGTCCTCGACGGCGAGACGCTCACCTGCTGGCGCGGCGAGGTACGCGGCCCGGCGTACGGCGAACCTGGCGAGATCGTCTCGCTCGACGGCGGCGTCCTGTGCGTCGCCTGCGGCGAAGGGAGCCTCGCGATCACCGAACTGCAGCGGGCCGGTGGCAAGCGCATGAAGGCGGCCGAGTTCTTACGTGGCCGGGCGCCGTATGTGGGCGATCGCTTCGAATCCAGGCCGTCCGGCGATCGCGAAGGCGGCGCCTGAGACGGGTCGCGCCGGGCGTCGACCTCAAGTCGGACAGGCCGGCGCCGATATCCGGACGAACCCGACTCGATTCGCCATGCGCTGCCACGCTTTCCTTCTCGCCGTCCTGCTCGGGGCGCCGCCGCTCGCCGGCTGCGACATGCTCGGCATCGAATCGGCCGAGAAGATCGCCGCGGCGCGCGAGGCCGACGGCAAGGCGATCGGCGGCGCCTGCCGTCATGCCGGCCGCGCCATCGAGGACTGCTTCGCGATCTACCGCAAGGCCGACCGCTCGGCCGTCTTCGCCGGCTGGCGCGACATGAACGACTACATGCGCGAGAACAAGATCGAGCCGGTAGCGCCGCAGATCGCGGCGCAGGCGCAGCAGGCGCACAGCGCGGCCGACTCGCACTGACGCACGCGCCCCAGGCGCCCTTCAGCGCTTCACCTCGAACTCGCCGACGACGACGCGCTCGCCGCTCTGGCTCTTCAGCCGCAGCGTCGTCCTCTGGTCCTGCTGCGCCGGCGTGGCGAAGCCGCTCGAGAACCACAGCATGATTCCCGTGCTCGACACGAGCAGCTGCTGGCGATGGCCGAAGAAGTTCGCCTCGACGCGATACTTGCCGGGCTTGGCGTTGCGCAGCGAGAACTCCTCGGGGCCGTAGCCGCCAGTCGCATCGCGGCTGATCGTGCCGCCCTGGTACGAGAGGTTGTGCCCGTAGAAGACCTCCTCGCCGTTCGGGTCGATGACGTGCAGGTCGACGTCGGTCGCATCCGCGTCCCAGGCGAGGACGACGCGGACGTCGAGCGGCAGGTAATTGAGCAGCCGCGCATCGATCGCCGAGACGTCGACCGGCTTGCCGTCGCACGTTGCCTTGGCGACGACGGCGTTCATCTCGCCGAGGGCGATCAGGTCGATGTCGGCGAAGCGCGCGTCCCAGCGGCCGGTCACGACCTCGTAGAGCCGGTCGACGGCGTTCTGAGCCTGCCCGGCCTGCGCCAGCGCGAGGCCCAGGTCGCGGTGCGATTGCGGCTCGTACGGCGCGAGATCGAGGACGCGCTCGAACACCGGCACGGCCAGGCCGATCTCGCCCGCCTGTTGCAGGCGGTAGGCGAGCAGGCGCAACACCTGGCGGTTCTGCAGGTCCATCTCGGCGAGGTTGGACAGCACGCGCAGGCCGAGCTCGCGCTGCCCGTTCTGCAGGAAGAATTCGGCGCAATCGAGAAAGAAGCCGACGCTCATCGCGTTGGCGCGCCGCTCGTCGAGATAGACGGCCAGGCGCGCCGCCGGTTCGACGCCTTGCAGGCGCTTCGTCCACGGCGCGTTGCCGACAGCCGGCTTGAGGGCGATCGAGATGCTGGGCGCGCCCGAGGTCGCGCCGGCATCCTTCTTCGCCGCACCGGCCGATAGGGCGCCGGCCTGCGCTGCCAACGGCGCCGGCGAAGCGAGCGGCGCCTGCGCCACGCTGGCCGGCCGCGTCGCACTGTTGCTGCTGCTCAGCGCATCGGCCTCCTGGCGGTCGCGGCGCATCTCCATGGCCGCGCCGATCGCGCCATGCGCCTCGCTCTTGGCGATCTCGAGCGGCGCCGGCTTCGGATCGTCCTTCGGGAACTCGCGGTTCCACCAGGCGACGCGGGTCTCGAAGCGGCGGACGACTTCGGCCAGCCGGGCGGCGTCGCTGCGCGCCCGGTCCTTCTGCAGCGTCGCGGCGAGGCGGTCGTAGGCTTCGCGCAGCGCCGGCGGCGGCTCGATCTCGTTGCGTACGTAGTCGTCGACGCGCTCGAGGACGAGGAGCGACGTTTCGTGCGTCGCCAGGCCGAAGCGCCGGCCGATCTCGCGGATCCGCTGCTGGTTCGTCTTCGCCTCGCCTTCGAGCGAGGCGAGCGTCAGGCGCACCCATTGCAGCGCGGCGAGCCGCGACGCGTTCTGCCGTGCGTCGATGCGAACGACGCGCGTCGTCAGCACGCCGTCGCTGCCGCGCAGGCGCAGCGCCAGCTCGGCGTTGCGCGCCGTCAGGATTCCGGCGATGGCCAGGCGCCCCCCGCTGCCGTGGCGTGACTCCGCAACC
>DATMGW010000178.1:0-50571 GCA_035555295.1 Caldimonas sp. | reverse complement strand
AAGACGCGCAGCACGAGCAGCGTCGGCGGCCGCGCCGCGCCCGGGCGCCGGCTCGCCAGGACGGCGAAGCCGAACGGAATCCAGAGTGCAGGCAACAGCATGACGAGCCCGCCGAGGCCGCGATCGCTTGCGGCGCCGAGGGCGACGAAGATCAGCTGCACGATCCACACCGCCGTGAACTGCACGCTCAGCTCGGAGACGGCGCGCGCCGTGTAGGCGCGCGCGAAGGCACGCCCGAGGGCCTGCAGCGGCCACCAGGCGATGAGCCACGGCACGAGCGCGAAGAGCGCCCAGACCGCTTCGGCGCCGATCGCATCGGAGAGCGACACCAGCCACGCGGCCTTGCGCTGGAGGAAATAGGCGAGCGCGTCGATGCCGGCGATCGACGCCCAGACGAGCCCCGCCATCGGCGGCAGCAGCCAGGGAGCGATCGCCCGCGTCGACGAGCCGAGGCAAAGCGGTGCGATCAGGAACAAGGGCAGGCCGACTTCGAGGGCGAGATAGCGCAGCAGCATGAGCGGCTGCGCGACCTCGGATCGCCAGAGCATGAGCAGGAACGACGCGACGAGAAAGGCGACGAAGGCAAAGAGAAGTCGCAGGCGCGACCAGCGCCAGACGATGGCCAGCGCCGGCAGCACCGGCCAGAGCTGGACCGCGGCCAGGACGCCCAGCCGCTTGACCGACCAGCCGGCGACGCCGAGCATCTCGAGGAGTTGCAGCGCGGCGCTGCTCGTCGCGACGAGCAGCGAGAGCACGAGGAGGGCGATCGTCAAGTGCCAGCCGGCCCGGCGGTTCGCGGCCAGCGTTGCTGCCGGCTCCGACGCCGGGACGAGCCACGGAGCGATCGCGGCGGCGGCGCCGGGCGCAGCAGCAGCGTCGGTCGCAGCGCCGGCGCCGGCCGATCCGCTCATCAGCGCCAGCATCGTGGCTCGATAGCGTGCCGCGATGATCCAGGCACCGAGCGCGGACAGCACGACGGCCACGACGAAGATGAAGAGCAGCTTGCCGGTCGAGTAGCCCATCGCAGCGCCTGCTGTCGCGAAGCCCTCAGCGCCGCTCGACGATCATCGGCACGAGGCCGAGCGCTTCGCGGATGCGCGCCGCCGCGCCCTGCGCTTCGTCGCGATTCGCGTACGGGCCGGCCTGGACGCGGAAGAACGACGCATCGCCGAAGGTTGCAAGCAACGGCATCAGCCAATCGACGTCGGCGGCGACGTGGCGCTGGAACGAATCGGCGCCGCTCGCTTCGCGAAACGCCCCGAGCTGGACCCAGAAGCCGCGCGGCTGCGCCGTGGCGGCAACCGGAACGGGCGCGGCGATTGCCTCCGATGCGGCGCCGACCGGTCGCAGCGACGCGTCGACGACCGCCTCGGCCGGCAGCGCCGCCATCGCCGCCAGCTCGGGAGCGGCAGCGACTCGCTCGTCCGCTGGCGGACGGGCCGACCGCGCGGCCGCGTAACGGGTCGCATCGCCGCCATCGCGTCGCCACGTTCCGGCGCGGATCTCGTCGTAGGTGATTCGCTCGAGCTCGACCGGCGCGACGCCGCGCAGCAGGTCGAGGCGCAGTGCCGCCGTGTAGCTCAGGTCGACGATGCGACCGGCGTGGAAGGGGCCGCGGTCGTTGATGCGAACGATCACCTCGCGACCGTTCGCCGGGTTGCGGATCCGCGCGTAGCTCGGGATCGGCAGCGTCGGGTGCGCAGCCGTCATCGCATACATGTCGTACGGCTCGCCGCTCGCCGTGCGCCGGCCGTGGAACTGCCGGCCGTACCACGAGGCGAGGCCGCGCTCGGAGAAGGCGAGGTCGCGCGTCATCGGCACGTACTCGCGGCCGAGTGCCTGATATGGCTTGTTGGCGCCGCCGGGCCGGATCGTCTCGAGGCGCGGCTCGGCGTCGGCGACGCTGGCCAGGCCCGGCGGCGGATGCTCGCCCGGCCCGTCGCCTCCCTTGCGCGGCCCGGAAGCGCAGCCGGCAAGCAGCGCGGCGCAGGCCGCCACGGCGAAGACGCAGCGCAAGAGCGACGCGGGCCGGTGCGGCGGCATGCGCCGAACCTTACCCGAACCCGGCGCCGCGCGGCAGCCGGGCGTTGCCCGTGCGCGACCTCGCGCCCGGCGGGCGACGCTCAGCGGCAGTCGACGGTGCGGAACTCGACGCGACGATCGAGGGCGTCGCGCAAATCGTCGGTGCCGAGGCCGACGATGACTTCGCGCGAACCGGCGCCATCGGAGGCGATGCGGGTGCCGAGCTTCTTGTTCTGCCTCTCGAGGCTTTGCTTGATGACAGCCGCGCGCTTTTGCGAGAGCACGTCGTTGGCCGTCGCGTCTCCGGTGCGGCTGGTGTGGCCGACGACCCTCATGCAGGTCTCGCGCACCCCGACCTGCAACGCCACCTCGTGCAGCCAGACCGCGTACTGCGACTGCAGGTCGGACGACTGCAGCATCGTTGTCGCGCCAGGGTTGAAGAAGATCTTGATCGGCAGGCGCTTCGAATCGAGGCCGACGGCGACGATCTTGCCGAAGGTCTCGGCGGCCTCCTTCTTCTTGCCGGTGCGCCAGCTCGCGAGATAGAGGCCGTTCAGGACGCGCAGATCGTCGCGGTCGGCGATCGGCTCGGCCTCGTGGAACAGCTTGTAAGCTTCCGCCGTCTTGTTGGCGGCGAAAGCGATCTGCGCTTCGTTGATGATCGCTGCCGTCGGCAGGCGCAGCAGATAAGCCGGATCGATCGTGTCACCCGGCGAGCTGCCCTGACACGACTTGATGTAAGCGACGGCCGTCTTGTCGAGCGCCCAGGTCGGGCTGTCGCGGAAGAATGTCGTCGGCTCGGCATTGACGGTCGCGACCGTCGCGCGGTCAAGGCGTTTGGCGACCAGTTTGCCCGTGCGCAGGTCGATCAGGACCAGGCAGATGCGAAACACGTCGGCGTTTTCGTCCTTCGCATTCTTCGAGTTGATCGCGGTGAGCGTGCCGATCAGGAGCAGCGGCCGATTCAGGAGTCCGGCGCGGGTCAATGGCTTGACGTCCCATTGCGGCGCCCGCGTCTTGATCAGCGCCGCGAGCTGCTGCCCCATCTGCACCGATCCGCCTGTTTGCTGGCCGGTGCTGGCGTCGATCAGGGGGTCGATGATGAGCTCACGCGGCTCGCTGCCGACGCTCGCCTGCGCGTCCTGCAGCAGCCGGTCGCCGGCGCGCGAGACCGCGTCGGCAAAGGGCGCCGGTACGATCGCGGGCGGCGCGGGCGGCGGCGGCGCGGGCGGCGGCGGGGGTGCCGGCGGCGCCGTGGTCGTGGCCGCGGGCGGTGGAGCACTCTCCGGCGCGGCGCAGCTCGCCGACAGCAGGACCGCGAGCAGGACCAGAACGTGGGAACGTGCGGAACTGAGTGTCTTCATGGCATTCGCAGCGCGGAGGCCGGAGCTGGGGACCGAGCGCGCAATGTAGCTCCGTTCGTCCGCGCCTTGGAGAGCGCCGTGCACCGGTCAGGGCCGCCTTGCCGCCGCTCGTCCGACATGGCGCGAAATACGCACGCGATCGGGCAACGCCGACGGGGGAGCGCGGCGCCGTCCGACAGGCATCGTGCCTACTATGTGCGCCAATCCCGTCTGACCATGAACCCGCAGGCCGCACCCGACGCCAGCCGCGCTTCGCAAGCGCTGAGCGGCGTGCTGCGCGCGCGCGGTTTCGCGATCGGCGACTTCGAATTCGCCGAGGACGAGGAGCCGGCGATGTCCGACCTGTTCGGCGTGATCGGCGGCCTGCTCCGCGTCAAGTGCTGCTCGACCGGCGAGGAACGAATGTATCCGACGGGATCGGGGTCGGCATGGCTCGGCGCCTTCCTGATGGACTTGGGCGGCGGCCACTTCGCCCGCGCCGTCCGCGACTCCGCCGCCCTGCTCGCCTGAAGTCCTACGCGGCGCATCTGCGCTCGCCGACAGACCCGAAACGCCGCCGCGGCGACAGTGGGGTCATCGGCCCGCCGATGCTTCTCTTTCTTCCGAAGCAGCGAGCCGACATCTTCCAACTGTGCCAACGGAGAGCAACGTCATGAACAAGGATCAGGTCAAGGGCCGCGTCGAGCAGGCCAAGGGTAGTGTCAAGGAAACGACCGGCAAGGTGGTCGACAAGGCGGGTCTCGAGATTCGCGGCGCCGTCGAGAAGGCCGCGGGCAAGGCGCAGGCCGACTACGGAGACGCCAAGGAAAAGATCAAGGACGCCATCGACAAGGCTTGATGGCGTACGGGTCGGGCTGACGCCGAAACGACGTCGACCCGTCGACAGCGGCAGGGTCCGGCAGCAGCCGGCACTGCCGCTTTCTCTTTTGGCGCTCGCGGTCTCGGGCTTCAGCGCCACGCGGAACGAACGCGCGCCGCGAGATCGACCGGCCCTGTCGCCGTTGCGGGCTCGACGCATGCCGGCATCGGTGCCTGCGGCACGACGTGCTCGAAGCGGTCGCGGATCGCCTCCGGAACGAAGCGGCTGATCGACGCGTAGACGTGGCGGTCGCCGTACGCCATCTGCTGCGTCACGTAGAAGCGCTGCGGCACGAGAAGGTGCAGGTGCTGGCGCGCCCGCGTCATCGCCACGTAGAGGAGGCGCCGCTCCTCCTCGATCTCCTCTTCGGTGTTCGTCGCCATGTCCGAAGGCAGGCAGCCGTCGACGACGTTGAGCACCGACACGGCGCTCCATTCCTGGCCCTTCGCCGAATGGATCGTCGACAGGATCAAGTAGTCCTCGTCGTGGCCGCCCGGGCCCGACTCGTCGCTGGTCGCTGCGGGCGGGTCGAGCGCGAGCTCGGTCAGGAAGCGCTCGCGCGACGGGTAGCCGGCGGCGAGGCGGACGAGATGGGCGACGTCGGCGGCGCGCGGCGCGGCGTCGTCGTGCAGGCGCTCGAGCTGCGGGCGATACCAGCGCTCGACATCGGCGAGCTCCTCGGGCCACGGCGAGGCGGCGTGGCGCAGCCGGGCGAACAGCGCGACGAACTCGGCCCACGCCTCGGCGGCGGCTGCGGGCGGAGCGAACGCGAGGAGCGCAGCGGCCGGGTCGGCTGCGGCGCCGAGTTGGCTCATCAGGCGGCCGGCGCTCGCCGCGCCGATGCCGCAGACGAGCTGCACGGCGCGCAGGGCGGCACGCTCGCCGCGCGGGTTGGCGGCAAGACGCAGGATCGCGAGGACGTCCTTGACGTGCCCGGCATCGAGGAACTTCAGGCCGCCGTACTTAACGAACGGAATGTTCCGGCGGGCCAGCTCTAGCTCGAGCGCGTTGCTGTGCTGCGCGGCACGAAAGAGCACGGCTTGGCTCTTCAGCGCCAGCCCCGCCTCGCGCAACGCCAGGGCGCGCCCGGCGACCCATGATGCCTGCTCGCCCTCGTCGCCGACCCACACGATCGCCGGCTTGTCGAACGCCTCGCGGTCGCTCCACAGCTCCTTGGCGTGGCGCTCGGCAGCCAGGGCGATCACGGCGTTCGATGCGGCGAGGAGCGGCACCGTCGAGCGATAGTTCCGCTCGAGCGTGACGACCGTCGCCGGCGGCTCGAAGCGGTGCGCGAAATCGAGGATGTTGCGCACGTCGGCGGCACGGAACGAATAGATCGACTGCGCGTCGTCGCCGACGACGGTGAGGCTGTGCCCGTCGGGCTGCAGCGCGAACAGGATCTCCGCCTGCAGCCGGTTCGTGTCCTGGTACTCGTCGACGAGGATGTGATCGAAGCGGGCCGCCATCGCGCGCGCGATGTCGGGCTCGCGCAGCGCCGCCGCCCACCAGACGAGCAGGTCGTCGAAGTCGAGGACGCGCTGCGCCTGCTTTTCCGCCGCGTAGGCGGCGTAGAGCTGCTTCAGCTCGTCGTGCCACGAGGTGCACCACGGCCACGTCTGCGCCAGCACGTCGGCCAGGCGGGATCCGGAATTGACGACGCGCGAGTAGATCGCCAGGCAGGTCGATTTCTGCGGGAAGCGCCGCTTCGTGCCGGCCAGCCCGAGGCGCTGCCTCAGCACATGCATCAGGTCTTCGGAATCGCCGCGGTCGTCGACCGTGAAGGACGGGTCGAGGCCGATGCTTTGCGCGTGCGCGCGCAACAGGCGCGCGCCGATACCGTGGAAGGTTCCGCACCAGGCCAGCCGCGAGCTGCCGCGCAGCGGCGCCAGGCCGACCGCCTCGTGCAAGGCGCGGGCGACGCGGCGCTCCATTTCCGCGGCAGCGCGGCGCGAGAACGTCAACAGCAACAGCCGCTTGGGATCGGCACCGCCCAGGACAAGCCGGGCGACGCGTGCGGCGAGCGTCATCGTCTTGCCCGAGCCGGCGCCGGCGACGATCAGCAGCGGCCCGCCCGGGACCGTGATGCCGTGCTCGACGGCGCGCCGCTGCGCCGCGTTGAGGCGGCGAAAGAGCGCGCAGTCGATCGCGGCGGCAGATTCGCAGGCGGGCATCGGGTCCCTGGTTCTCGATTCGCTTCGGACTGTAATTGCATCCAGCCCTTTGCCTAGGGCCTGTTCCGTGCATTCGGCGCCACAACGGTCCTTCATTTCCGCGCTGCCCTGCCGAAGACCCTCGCATGTCCTGCGTTGCGCAAACGGGCGACGGGTTCGCGCCCGGCCCCTCGCCATGACGACGCCGTCGGCCAGCGTCGTCCTGGAGGTGCCGGGCGTGATCGGCGCCGCCGACGCGGCGCCGCAGCAGGCGCGTGCCGGCTGGAAGCGGCAGGCGCTGGCGCACCCGTTCGTCGCCGAGTGGCTGGCTTTGCTGTCGGCGCTGGCCCTCGTCGGGGCGATGGTCGGCTACGTGCTGCTGAGGATGCACCAGAGCGTCGACGCGGCCGAGCGCGATCGCCTGCAGGTCCAGGGTCGCGTCGTCGACGACAACGTCGGCCAGCAGCTCGACGGAATGAACCGGGCGCCGGCCAGCGTTCGCGACGAATTCCTCGGCACGCCGGTCTACAGCGTGTCGTCGCTGCTGTCGTCGCGCCTGAAGGCGCTGAGCGATGCGATCCCCGGCGTGCGCTCGATGGTCCTGCTCGATTCCGACGGCACGGTCGTCGCGAGCAGCGTCGACATGCTGCTCGGCCGCGACTTCAGCGATCGCGACTACTTCCGCGCCGCCAAGGCGAGCCACGAGCCGGCGGCGCTGCACGTCGCCTCGCCGTACAAGACTTCGCTCGGCAACTACACGGTCGTGTTCGGCCGGGCGATCGTCAACGCCAACGGCAGCTTTGCCGGCGTCGCCGCCGCCGCCCTCGAGCCCGAGTACTTCGAGGTCCTGATGCGCTCGGTCCTCTACGCGCCCGACATGTGGGTCTCGCTCGGCCACAGCGACGGCAAGGTCTTCGTGACGATGCCGCGCGACGCCGCCCGCGTCGATTCCGACTGGCAGCTGGCCGCCGCGGCGCTCGCCCGCACGCCGAACGATCCGCTCGCGACGCCGGTCGTCCTGGGCGCCGTCGGCGGCTCGGGCGAACAACGCATGACGGCGATGCGCTACCTGGCGCCGCCCGAGCTGCACATGGACCAGCCGCTCGTCGTCGCCGTCAGCCGCGCCGTGCCCGACGTGTTTCGCGCCTGGCGGCAGCAGGCGCTCGAATATTCGATCTTCTTCACGCTCCTGTGCGCCACCGCCGTGTTCGGCCTGCACCGCGGGCAATGGCGGCGCGAGGCCTTCGCCGAGCTCGAGGCAGCTGCGGAACGCGAGCGCCGGCGCAGTGCCGAGCAGCTCGGGCTGGCGCTGCAGGGTGCCGAGCTCGGGCTGTGGGACTGGGACCTGCGCGATGACTGCTTCCAGCACAACGAGATCACGCGACGCCAGCTCGGCTACGCGAGCGGCGAGATCGGCGAAGCGGGCGCCGACTGGCGCGGCCTCGTCCACCCGGCCGACAACGCCCGCTTCCTCGGCGCGATCGAGGCGCACTTTCGCGACGAGACGGCGGCCTACGAATGCGAGTTCCGCGTCCGCCACAAGGAGGGACATTGGGTCTGGCTCCTCAGCCGCGGCAAGATCGTCGAGCGCGACGCGTTCGGCATCGCCGTGCGCATGGCCGGCACGCACATGGACCTGACGCAACGCAAGCGCGCCGAAGCCGAGCTGCAGCGCTCGGCGGAGATGCTGCGGCGCACCGGCGAGCTCGCGCACATCGGCGGCTGGGAGCTCGACCTCGCGACGATGCGTCTCGACTGGACCGAGCAGGTGTACCTGATTCACGAGCTCGACCCCGGGACGATGCCGAGCAGGGAGAACGCGATCGACTTCTACGCGCCGGAAGCGCAGCCGCTGATCCGCGCCGCCGTCGAGGCCGGCGTCGCCGAGGGAACGTCGTGGGACCTCGAGCTGCCTTTCGTCACCGCCAAGGGCAACCCGCGCTGGGTACGGACCCAGGGCGTCGCGGTGATCGAGGACGGCAAGCCGGCGCGCCTGCTCGGCGCCTTCCAGGACATCACCGAGAAGAAGACGATCGCCCTCGAGATGCACCGGCTCAACGAGCAGCTGATCCGCCTTTCGACGACCGACGCGCTGACCGAGGTCGGCAACCGCCGCTTGTTCGACCAGACGCTGAAGACCGAGTGGGCACGCGCGGCGCGGCGCGGCGAGCCGGTCGGGCTGTTGATGATCGATATAGACCATTTCAAGGAATACAACGACCACTATGGCCACCCGGCCGGCGACGCGTGCCTGCGCCAGATTGCGCGCATGGTCGGCGAGGCGGTGCGCCGCGGCGGCGAGCTCGTCGCGCGCTACGGCGGCGAGGAGTTCGCGCTGCTCCTGCCCGGCGCCGGGCTCGACGAGGCGCGGCACGCCGCGGAGCGCTGCACGCAGATCGTCGGCGACGCGAAGATCGAGCATCGCTCCTCGACGACGTCGGCGTGGGTGACGGTCTCGATCGGCGTCGCCAGCCAGGTCGCCTCGTCGGGGGTCGACGGCGGCGTTCTCGTCGACATAGCCGACGCTGCCCTGTACCGCGCCAAGCGCTGCGGTCGCGGCCGCATCGAGTACTGAACCTCGCAGCGCCGCCGACCCTCGTTCGGGGTGAGACGTGTCCTACAGAACGCTTCGCTCTCCGCCGATTTCGCAGCGCTCCGAAGCGCGCTTGAATTCATCGCTTGCACTCGCGGGAGCGAACCAGCCGACAACAAGGGGAGGGCATCGTGTCTGCCAGTGAAAGTGTCCGCGCCAGTCTCGGAGCGATCGACTTCGTGCAGCTCGTGCTTCTTTTCGCGGCGCTGTGCGCCTACGTTCTGACCTTGAGTCAGGCTTTCTCGGTGCGCGTCCGTGGCGCCGCGGCAGTGGCCGCGCTTCTTGCCGCAGCCGGTTTCTCGGCTCTGACACCGAGTTTGGCAGGCGGCGTCGTCGTCCTGGCCTTCGCCGTTTCGGCGGTGGCCGTTTTCGCCGCGACCGTCTGGCTGATCGCCGCCCTGCTTCGCCTCGACGCGAGCGCCAGACCGGAGCCTCTCGGCGAGCGCGAGGAAATCGCGGTTCGCGCGCCGCAGGCCCGGTTGCCGGCGGCACCCGCCGTCGTTCGTTCGTCATAGGCGCCGCGGCGGTCGGCACCGGGCGTGGAGCGCGGCTCGGCGCCTGAAGGCCGGCCTGCTCGATCGAGCCAGTGACGCGCTCCTGCAGGTCCTCAGCCCGCGACGAGGACGAGCGCCGTCGCGATCGCAGCGGGCAGCGCCTGCACGAACAGGATCTTGCGCCCGACCGTCGCCGCGCCGAAGACGCCGGCGACGATCACGCAGCCGAGGAAGAACAGCTTCACGGCGAAGCCGGCGCCGCCGAGGCCGATCCCCCAGAACAGGCCAGCGGCGAGAAAGCCGTTGTAGAGGCCCTGGTTGGCGGCGAGCACCTTGGTCGTCGCGGCGGCCTCGGGCGTCTGCCGGAAGGTGCGCAGACCCGTCGGCTTGTCCCACAGGAACATCTCGAGGACGAGAAACCAGACGTGGAGCAGCGCGACGACGGCGACCAGGATATCGGCGGCGAGCTTCATCTCCGCCTCAGCGCGCTTGCGCACCGCTTCGAGGCTTGCGCTTGCCGGCTGCGGCGGCCGGCGGCGTGGCGGCAACGACGCGCAGGCGTGGCGTGCGCGGGCGCTTCGCGCGCGTCGCGCCCTCCTTCGCGACGCCTTCCTTGGCGACAGCCTCGTTCGCGACCGCCTCCTGCACAGGCACGGCCGCGGCGGCATCCGCGTGCCCGAGCGCCGGCGCGGCCGTCAGCGCGCGCAGCTGCGCCATCGCCCGCTGCACCTGCGCGCCGAGCTCGTGCACGTCGGGCACGGCGCGGCGGCAGGCGATCAGGCCGAAGCAGAGCTGGTCGACGTGGCTTTGCACCGTGATGTTGAGCGCGACGCCGTGAACGACGATCGACAGCGGGTAGTAGTCGGTCATGCGCGCGCCCACGAGGTACACGGGCACTTTCGATCCCGGGACGTTGGAGATCGTCACGTTGATGAAGCGCAGCCAGTCGGCCATGCGCGAGCGGCCGTAGAGCGACGCCAAGCCGCTGATCAGCCAGGGCGAGCCGAGCGAGGGAAAGTCGGTCGGGATGACGCCGCGGAAGGTGCCCATCTGCTTTTTCATCGCCGCGGTGCCGCGCCTGATCGCCTTCAGCCGCTCGGCCGGGTCGGCGATCTCGGTGCCGAGGTCGATCAACGTGCCGGCGACCTGGTTGTTCGCCGTCGTGTCGCCTTCCTGGCGCAACGAGATCGGCACGCCGGCGACGAGCGAGGCGTCGGGCAGCTCGCGCCCTTCCTTCAGGTACCCGCGCAGCGCCGTGCTGCACAGCCACAGCACGACGTCGTTGATCGACGCGCCGAGCGACTTGCCGATCGCCTTGATCTCGGGCAGCGGCAGCGAGACGGCGGAAAACGATCGCTGGTTCGTGATCGAGTGATTGAACGGCGTCGGCGGCGCCATCTTCCAGCGCGAGCCGGGCGCTTCGGCCCTGCGCGTGGCGCGGTCCTCGGAGCTTTCGTTGCGCCGCTCGACGAGCGCGTCGCGCGCCGCGCCGACCAGCGTGCCCGCCAGCCTGGGGACGAGCTTGACGCTTTGCACCAGCTGCTGGAACTGGTTCTGCAAGGCCGCGGCGAGGAGCTCGGCGACGCCGAGCTGGTAGGTGTTGGCGCGCGCCTCGCGCGGCGCTTTGACGACGCGCGGCTCGGGCGTCAGATCGAACATGCTTTGCGCCATCGCCACGCCGGCCTGGCCGTCGACGGCGGCGTGATGCACCTTGCCGTAGAAGCCGATGCGGCCGTCGGCGAGACCCTCGATGATGTAGAACTCCCACAGGGGCCGGCTGCGGTCGAGCAGCATCGAGTGCAGGCGTGCCGCCAGCGCCTCGAGTTGCTCGATCGACCCCGGCTTGGGCAGGATCATGTTGCGCACGTGGTAGTCGAGGTCGATGTCGTCGTCGTGGATCCAGACCGGGTTGGCGAGGTCGAACGGCATCAGAGCGAGCTTCCTCGTGAATACCGGCGCGAGGTGCATGCGTTTGGCGACGTGCGCCTTGACGGCCTCGTAGAAGCCGCCGCTGTAGCCGGCCGGCGGCTCGAACAGGTTCAGGCTGCCGACGTGCATCGGCATCTCGGCGCTTTCCATGTGCAGGAAGGCTCCGTCGACGATGCTCAGGTGTTTCATCTGGGTCATGGCAGGCTCCGCTCTGTCGGCTTCCCCCCGTTGTACCGCGCGGCGCCATGTGCGGCCAGCGGGCCCGACCCGGAGAGCGCGTCGAGCGTCTCCTTGATCCACAATGCGCCGATGGAGCGCAGCGCTGCCGCAGACCCGGTCGCCGCCGCGGAAACGACTGCCGCGCGCCGGGACTTCTACGCGCGCATCGGCAAGCTCGGCATGACGCCGCTCTGGGAGGTGCTGGGCGCGCTGGTGCCGACCCAGCCGAAGAGCCCCGTCGCCGCCGCCCTGTGGCGCTACGACCTCATCCGCGAGCACGTGCTCGAGGCGGGCCGCCTGATCAGCGCCGAGGAGGCCGAGCGGCGCGTCCTCGTCCTCGAGAACCCGGCGCTGCGCGGCCAATCGTGCATCACGCAGTCGCTCTACGCCGGGCTACAGCTGATCCTGCCCGGCGAAGTGGCGCCGGCGCACCGGCACACCCAGTCGGCCCTGCGCCTCGTTCTCGAGGGCGAAGGCGCGTACACGGCGGTCGACGGCGAACGCACGACGATGCGCTTCGGCGACTTCATCATCACGCCGTCGTGGACCTTCCACGATCACGGCAACGACGGCGCCGAGCCGGTCGTCTGGCTCGACGGGCTCGACATCCCGCTGGTGCGCTTCCTCGACGCCGGATTCGCCGAGAAGAGCGCGGCGAAGTCGCAGACGGCGACGCGCCCGGAAGGCGACGCGCTCGCCCGCTACGGAATGAACCTGGCGCCGCTCGACTTCGAGGCGGCGGCGTCGGCTCCGGCCAAGGTCTTCGTCTATCCATACGCGCGGACGCGCGAAGCGCTGCTCGGCATTTCGAGGAGCGCAATCGACCCGCACCACGGCTTCAAGCTGCGCTTCGTCAACCCCGCTACCGGACGTTCGCCGATGCCGACGATCGGCACGTTCGCGCAGCGCCTGCCGGCGGGCTTCGCGACCCGGCTATATCGCAGCAGCGACAGCAGCGTCCACGTCTGCCTCGAAGGCAGCGGGCGCGCCGTGATCGGCGAGCAGGCGTTCGAGTTCGGCGCGCGCGACATCTTCGTCGTGCCCTCGTGGCTGCCCTTGACGGTCGCGGCGCGCGCGGACGCGCTCCTCTTCAGCTTTTCAGACCGTCCGGTGCAGCAGGTGCTGGGCGTCTGGCGCGAGGAGCGGCTCAACTAGACGGCGACAAAGGCGGCGAAGATCAAGCTCGAGTGAGCGTCGCAAGGCGCCGGCCTACCCACGGCTCAGGCCCGAGCTTGAGCCGGCACACCGTTGCCTGGATCGAGCAGCGACCGAAACGCCGCTTCGCCGCGCGACGTGAAGACGACAACCCGCGAGTCCGGCGCCCGGCTCGCCCAGCGCAGCTCGAAGAGCCGATGCAACAACGCCGCACCCATGGCCCCGCCGAGGTGATGGCGGCGCTCGCCCCAATCGAGGCAAGGGCGGCAGAAGGCGCGGTGTCGGCGCGCCGCGACGGCAGGATCGATGCCGAACGCGGCAAACCACTCGGCGCCGCCGTTCGTCAGGTATAGGACTGCGCCGGCCGACGAAAAGACACGACGCGCGAGCATGGCGTCGTAGGCGTGGACGCCAAGCTCGCCGGCGAGGTGGTCGTAGCAGACTCGCGCCTTGCGCAGCGCCGGCTCGCGCGGGCTGCTGCGCAGGCGCACGGCGCCGGTCCGGAACGCCACGCCCATGAGTAACTCGAGGAGTTGGGCGACGTCGTGGCCGGCGAGGCGAAAGTAGCGGTGCCGCCCCTGCGCCTCGACGGCGACGAGGCCGGCATCGGTCAGCTGAGCCAGATGCGAACTGATCGTCTGCTTGGTCACGCCGGCGACGGCGGCGAGCTCGGTCGCGGTGAGCGCGCGGTCGGCCAGCAGCGCCGTCAGCACCTCGGCGCGGGCCGACTCGCCGATCAGGGCAGCAACCCGGGCGATGTTCGGTCCTTCTTTCATGGTTCGATCTTAGCCGAACCATCAACGACGGGTTTCGCGCTATCGTCATCGCGTTCCATTCCCGTGGAGACATGCCATGACGATCACCTGCTTCATCCGCTACGCCATCGACCCTTTCCAGCGCGACGCCTTTCGAACCTACGCCGAGCGCTGGGGCCGCATCATCCCGCGCTGCGGCGGCCACCTTCTCGGCTACTTCCTGCCGCACGAAGGAACCAACGACATCGCCTGGGGGCTGATCTCGTTCCCCTCGCTCGCCGCCTACGAGGCGTATCGCGCGCGCCTGAGGGCCGACCCCGAGGGCCGCGAGAACTTCGCCGTCGCGCAGGCGAAGCGATTCATCCTCCGCGAGGAGCGGAGCTTTCTCGAAGGAGTGGAAGAAACCCTCGGCGTCGCGACGCGAGCGGAAGTGTCGCCATGATCGCCGTGATCTTCGAAGTCGTTCCGAAGGCCGGCGCGCGCGACCGATACCTCGCGACCGCGGCAGCGCTGCACCGCGAACTCGATGCCACCCCCGGCTTCGTCTCGATCGAGCGCTTCGAGAGCCTGAGCGAGCCCGGCAAGTTGCTGTCGCTCTCGTTCTGGAAGGACGAGGCGGCGGTGCAGCGCTGGCGCAACCACGAGGCGCACCGGCGCGCCCAGCACGCCGGCCGCGAGCACGTCTTCGCCGACTACCGCCTGCGCGTGGCGAGCGTCCTGCGTGACTACGGCATGTTCGACCGCGCCGCGGCGCCGGACGACTCAAGAGCAAGTCACGGACAATGAGTTGCCGGCCCGACGGCCGCCCAAACTCCGGTGCTTTGCGTCATCATCCGTGCTGTGATGATGAACGGCCGCGGCGGCGCTTCGCCGCGGGGAGACATGCCATGCGCACCTCATCCTTGTTCTGCCTCGTCGCGGCTGGCCTGATCTCCGCCTGCGCGAGCACGCCGGCGCCGGTCGAGCGGCTCGAGCCGTTCCTCGACGGACACCTGTTCGGGCCGCCGACCGAACGCATCGGCACCGACGACGTGCTCACGGTCAGTGCGGCGATGAAGCGCTACCTCGTAGTCGACATCGCCGAGCAGCTGCACAGCAAAGGCAAGCAGACCGGCCTGATCGAGGCGCTCTACCAGAAAGGGCAGCTCAAGCTCGAATACGACGCGGCAACGACGAAAACGGCCTCCGAATCGTTCGCCACGCGCTCGGGCAACTGCCTGTCGCTGGTCATCATGACGGCTGCGTTTGCGCACGAGCTGAACCTGCCGATCTACTACCAGAGCGCCTATCTCGAGGAGACGTGGAGCCGCACCGGCACGCTGCTGTTCGCCAGCGGCCACGTCAACGTCTCGGTCGGCCGGCGCATCATGGATGCGGGAACGTCCTGGGACCTGAGCCCGCTGACGATCGACTTCCTGCCGCCGGAAGACATCCGCCGGATGCGCACGCACTACATCGAGGAGGCCACGGTGCTGGCGATGTACGCCAACAACCGCGCCGCCGAAGCGCTGACCCGCGACCAGCTCGACGACGCATACGCCTGGACGGTCGAGTCGCTGCGCCGGGATCCGTCCTTCCTCGGAGCCTGGAACACGCTCGGGGTCGTCTACCTGCGCCACGGCAACGCCGACGAGGCGGTGCGCGTCTTCGAGCGCGTGCTGGCCCGCGAGCCGAGCAGCACGCGCGCCCTCTCGAACCTGGCCGAGGCTTACGACCGGCAGGGCCGTGGCGCCGAAGCGGTCCAGATGCGGACGCGCCTCGCCGCGATCGAGCCCTATCCGCCGTTCCACTTCTTCAACCTCGGCATCGCCGCGATGCACAACAGCGACTACCGGGCGGCGCGCGACTACTTCGCGCGCGAGGTCGACCGTGCCGACTACTACCACGAGTTCCACTTCTGGCTCGGCCTGGCCGACTGGAACCTGGGTGACGTCGCCCAGGCGAAGAAGCACCTGCAGCTCGCCATCGACAACAGCACGACGCGCGGCCAGCACGACCTGTACGCGGCGAAGATGCAGTGGCTGCAATCGCATCAGAAGCAGCAGCAGGAAGCCTCTCGCCGCACGGGCAGCTAGCGGGCGAGCGGCAACAGGCCGACCTGAAAGGCCCCGATGAGCGACGAAGACTTCGCGGCACGGCGCCGGGCGATGGTCGACGAGCAGATCGCCGGCCGCGGCATCCGCGACCCGGCGGTGCTCGAGGCGATGCGCAGCGTTCCGCGGGAGGACTTCGTCGCCGCCGATCTGCGCGACCGCGCCTACGATGACACTCCCTTGCCGATCGAGCAAAGGCAGACGATCTCGCAGCCGTACATCGTCGCTCTGATGCTCGAGGCCGCGGCGCTTCGCCCCGGCGACTGCGTCCTCGACATCGGTGCCGGCTCGGGCTATGCCTGTGCGGTCGCGAGCCTGATCGCGCGGCACGTCGATGCCGTCGAACGCCACGCCGGCCTCGCCGACAGTGCGCGCGAACGGCTGACCCGCCTCGGCTACGTCAACGTGGCCGTGCATTGCGCCGACGGCAGCGGCGGCTGGCCGCAAGGAGCGCCGTACGACGCCATCCTGGTCGCGGCCGGCGGGCCGCGCGTCCCGGCTGCCTTGCGCGAGCAGCTCGCCCCCGGCGGCCGGATCGTGATGCCGGTCGGCGCGCGCAGCTACGACCAGCATCTAGTCAGGGTCACGCGTCTGGGCGAGAACGACTTCCGCGAGACCGATCTCGGCGGCGTGGCGTTCGTTCCGCTGATCGGCGCGCACGGCTGGGCGGCCGACAGCGAGTGAGCGATCCGTCGTGAAGCTGCGCGGCATCCGCAAGCTCAGCCTCTTCGCGTGCGTGCTTCTGGGCCTAGCGGCCGGACCGGCACAAGCATTCGATCTGCAAGCGCACCGCGGCGGGCGGGGCCTGCGCCCCGAGAACACCCTGTCCTCCTTCGAGAACGCCATGCGCATGGGCGTGACCACGCTCGAGCTAGACATCGCCATCACTGCCGACGGCGTTGCCGTGATCTCGCACGAACCCGCCCTGTTCCCAGGCACCGCGCGCGACGCGCAGGGCCAGTGGCTGAAGGAGGCCGGGCCGCTGATTCATTCGCTGACGCTGGCTCAGCTGCAAAGCTACGACGTAGGGCGCCTGAACCCGGAGCACGCCTACGGCAAGCCCTTCGCCGGGCAGCAGGCGCAGGATGGGCAGCGCATTCCGACCCTGGCGTCGTTGTTCGCGCTGGCGAACAGGATCGGCGCGAACGACGTGCAGTTCGACATCGAGACCAAGATCTATCCCGACAAGCCGAACGACACGGTGTCGCCCGAGGCGTTCGTGACGACGCTTCTCGCGGTGATCCGCGACGCCGCAATGACGCGTCGCTCGATGATCCAGAGCTTCGACTGGCGCACGCTGCAACTCGTGCAGCGCCTCGAGCCCGGGATGCGCACGGTGTACCTGACGATCCAGAGCCGCAACGCCAACAACGTGGAAGATCCGCGCTGGACGGCGGGCCGGGTGGCGCACGACTATGCGTCGGTGCCGCACATGATCAAGGCCGCCGGCGGAGCGATCTGGTCGCCCAACTCCTCCAGCATCGACGCCGGCGCGGTGCAGCGTGCGCACGACGTCGGTCTGCAAATCGTCCCGTGGACGGTCAACGAGATGGCCGACATGCGCCGGCTCATCGACTGGGGCGTCGACGGGATCATCACCGACTATCCGGACCGCTTGCGCGAGGTCATGAAGGAGCGCGGGATCGCGTTGCCGCAGGGCGCGAGGCCGTGAGCGTCGTTCCCCCGATCGGCAAAGTGGCTGACTCGCCAGGCAGCCGATACCTGACGGGCCCGCGCGGCCTGCGCACGGTGCAGGGGTCGGTGTTGAGCTGCTCCTAGCGTGCTGCCGCGCCTCGTTCGCTGCGGCCTGGTTCAGTCCCAGTCGCCGTCGCGCCGTTGCGCCTTCTGCACCGCCGCAGCGGCGTTGACCAGGCCGGCGCCCGTAAAGCGGTTGACCTTCTGCTTGGGATCGGCGACGACAGCCGAGGTGAAGACCGAGCCGTCTTCGAGCGTCGTCGTGATCTTCGCGCCGCGGAAGCGATCGGGGTCTTCCTGGGTCGAGCCCTGGCGCGGATCGAACACCGAGTGGCCGAAGCGAAGCAGCGAGCCCGGACCGAACTTGCCGTGGGCAAAGGTCATCGTGAAGACCTTATTGCCGGAACTGAGCGCCGGCGTGATGTCGGCCAGGGTCACCCCGTTGGACGCGCCGATGTGGAAGCGATTCGGATTGGCACTGAAGACGAGGCCGGCGGGACCGACGTCGATGGCGACCGACTTGACGGCCCGGTGGCCGTGGCCATCGACGGCAAGCCCGAAGTAGCGCGACCAGCGCGTCCAGTCGCCGTCCGCCGAGAAGATCAGCGGGCCGGTGTACGCCGAGGCGTGGCCGCGATCGTCGGGCAGCGGAATCGGCGTGGCCGTCTGCTGCAGCACGCGGTACAGGTGCCGCGGGCTGAGGCTGTTGGGCCCGCCGGCGGCCTGCAAGGCGAGCGCGGCCACCGCAGCGGCGTTGGGCGCGGCCGCGCTGGTGCCGAAGAAGTTGGGCAGGCCGTTGCCATCGGAGTCGAAGCCGAAGAACGTCGTGTCGACCCCGTCGGCCGCCGTGATCTGCGGCAGGCGACGGATCTCCGGGTCGTCGAGGCGGCGGCCGGCGGCGTCGAAGTAGATCGAGACCGGGCCGGGCGAGCTGTAGTCCTCGGGGAAGTTCGGGATGACGTAATACGTCGCCGCGACCGCCTGGCCGCCGCGCGCGGCGGCGTGGCCGAAGACCGAGCCGGCGCCTTGCTGCGGGCTCACTCCCAGGCCGTTGACGTTGACGTACTTGATGCGCCGCGCATGGCCGTCGTTGACCTTGCCGATCACGATCTGATAGTCGGACACGTTGGCGCCGCCGTGAATCTCGCCGGGGAAGGGAGGCAGGATCACGATCTCGAACGCCTCGTCGGTCGCCGTGTTGTCGTCGGTCGTGTAGAAGCCGGGGAATGCCGGACTGGCGGGGTCCATCCAGTTGCCGGCGGCATCGAAGACGTAGATGTTGAAATCGGTCTTCACCTTGCCGACGAAGAACGGCTCGTCCCACTGGAACGAGATGAAGTTCACTGCTGCGGTCGAGAAGGTCTGCGAGAGCGCCACGCCTCCGTCGTCGCTGTCGCCGTTGCTGTCGCCGTTGAAGTTGTGCAGCGACTTGGGACGTATCGCCGCCGGAATCTGGTCGAGCTTGAGGTTGGACTTGCCCCTCGCCACCAGGTTCTGCGCACGATCGAACGAAACCGGCTTGTAGATGGCTTCGTAAGACTCGAGGCCGTTGTTTCCCGCCGACGAAAAGTAGGCCGCGCCGTTGGCGGCGACGAGGTCGACGGCCTGGGCGATCAGCCCGTCGGAAAACATCGGTTCGTCGAAGTAGACGACGTCGTCGACAATGACGTCGGCCTTGAAGGTGCCGCGCAGGGCGATGATGTTGTTGGCAAAGCCGACTTCTCCGCTGTTCGCCGTCGCGAAGGCGAGCTTTGCCGCGGGCGCGATGTCGTGGATCAGTTGCAGCATTGCCCGGCCTTCGTCGGTGCCGTCGGGTGAATCCTCGAGCACCGTCACCACCGGCAAGTCGCCGCTGCCGACGTCTCCCGCGGCATGGGTCGCGCAGGTGGCGCAGGTGTCGAAGCTGTCGGACAGGGCGCCGACGCGGATCCCCGTCCCGTCGAATCCCGCCGCCTGGGCGATGTCGGCTTTCTCGAGCGCGACCGCCTGGCTCTGTACGCTGCCGGCGTTGTGACGAGGCCGCTGCACGGCATGGATCGATTGCACTGCCGGCAACAAGGTCGCGGAGCGAGCCTGGCTCAGCGGCAGGAAGCCCTCCAGGTGCGACGGGTCGACCGCGCTCACGGCCGTGAGCCGAAAGCCCGCCGCCTTCAGCGCCGGCAGCGCCTGATCGGCAGTGACGCCGTTCGCCAGGTGCACGTGCACGAGCGGCTCGCCGGCGCTGCTCTTCAGGTGCAGGTCGAGATGCGAGGGCAGGCGCGGATCGCCCAGCTCCCATGCGTTGACCAGTTGGCGCAGCCCACCTCCCATGGCGGCCTCCTGGCCCGCCCAGGCAGCGCTCAGCGAGAGCAGCGCCCAGCAGGCAAGCGAACCGACGGCGAATTTCGCGGCGCGTGTTTTCACGTGGTTACTCCTCGGAGGTCCCGGCCCCGGCGGTTCGAGGCAAGGACGTTTGTTCGAATGGGAGCGAGACGATATGCCCGCCGTCACGAACGATCAACCCCGAAGATTCGCGGGGGGCGCTGGCCCGCGTCTTGCCAACCGGTCGCCCTGGCCGGCTCGAACCCCGCGTTCCATCTGCGATCATTCCGTCGAGCTGCTGGAGGCGCCCGCCTGTCGGCGCCGACAGGCAGCAACCACCTGTGGAGACAGCCATGCGTCGAATGTCCCGCCTGCTCATCCTGTCGCTGCTGGGCTTCGTCGCGTCCGGCCAGGACGCGTTGGCGCTCGACTACCCGACCCGGCCCGTGAAGCTGGTCGTCCCCTACACGCCGGCCGGAACGACAGACGTGCTGGCGCGCATCGTCGCGCAGTGGCTCACGGAAAAGATGGGGCAGTCGTTCTACATCGAGAACAAGCCGGGCGCCGGCAACAACATGGGCGTCGAATACGTGGTGAACGCGCCGCCCGACGGCTACACGATGCTGCTCGTGAACCCGGCCAACGGCATCAACGCGACGCTGTACAGGAACCTCGGCTTCAACTTCATCCGCGACATCGCGCCCGTCGCGGGCCTCGTGCGCACGCCCAACGTGATGGAGGTGACGCCTTCGTTGCCGGTGAAGACGGTGGCGGAGTTCATCGCCTACTGCAAGGCGCACCCGGGCAAGGTGAACATGGCGTCTTCGGGCAGCGGCACGTCGGTGCACTTGTCGGGCGAGCTCTTCAAGTCGATGACCGGCTGCGACATGGTCCACGTGCCGTACAAGGGTGCCGGCCCGGCGCTGATCGACCTCATCGGTGGCCAGGTCGACGTGCTGTTCGACAACCTTCCTTCGTCGATCGGCCACATCAGGAGCGGCAAGCTGCGCGCGCTGGCCGTCACGTCGCAGGAGCGCGAGCCGTCGCTGCCGCAATTGCCCACGATCGGCGAAACCGTTCCCGGCTACGAAGCGACGGCCTGGTTCGGCATCGGCATGCCCAAGGGAACGCCGCGCGAGATCATCGACAAGGTGAACGCCGAAGTGAACCGCGCCCTCGCCGATCCGAAGATGCGCGACCGCCTGGCCGAGCTCGGCGGCAAGCCGATCGCGGGAACCCCCGAAGACTTCGGCAAGATCATCGCCGCCGAGACCGCCAAGTGGGAGAAGGTGGTCACGTCGTCGGGCGCGAAGGTGGAGTGACGGCGCGAGCCGTCGCTGCGAACTGACTACCCGATGCATCCCCTGCTGAACGCGGCTGCACTCTTTGCGCAGGCGCATGAGGTCACGTGGCCTCGAGACCCGCTTGCCGCTCCGGCGGCCGGCGAGACTCCCTGGGGCGTGCATCACGACGATCCGCCGCCCTTCGATCGCTTGCGCGGTCCGGTGCATGCGCGCGGCCCGCAGTCGGGAGTCGTGCGGCAGCACGGCAAGGAGATCGCCGCGTGGGGCGAACCGGCCCGCGCCGACCTGACCTTCAGCGTCGCCAAGACCTACCTCGCTCTGCTCGCCGGGGTAGCGCAGGGCCAAAAGTTGTTGCCCGACGAAGATTCACCGGTCGCCTTGCAACTGCCCGGCATCGGCTTCGACGACAGCGCGCACAACCGCGCGATCACGTGGACGCATCTGCTGACGCAGACCAGCGAATGGGAGGGCAGCTGCTTCGGCATTCCCGACACGGTCGACCGCTGGCGCAAGGTGGCGCAGGACCCGCGCCCGGCCGGCGGCCCCAAGGGCGGATCGCGTCCTCTGCAGGCACCGGGCACCTACTGGGAATACAACGACGTGCGAATCAACCAGCTGGCGCTGGCCCTGCTGTACCTGTTCCGCAAACCTCTGCCGCAGGTGTTTCTCGAGCACGTGTTGGCGCCGCTCGGTGGCGGCGAAGGCTACGCGTGGCGGGGCTACGACGACGCCTGGGTCGACCTGCCCGGCGTCGGCCGCGTGCCATCGGTTCCAGGCGGATCGCACTGGGGTGGCGGCGTGTCGATCAGCGCCCGTGACCAGGCGCGGATCGGCCAGATGCTGCTCGACGGCGGGGTCGGTGGGGGCCACCAGCTCATTGCGAGAGAGTGGATCGACAGGATGGGCGCGCCGTGCCCGATCGCCCCGTTCTACGGGCGCCTACTCTGGTTGAACCGGAACGGGCGCGCCTTTGCCGGCGCCCCGACGCGAGCGGTGTTCATGATCGGGGCCGGCGGCCACTACGTCTGGGTCGACCCGGAGCTCGATGCCGTCGTCGTGCTGCGCTGGCTCGATCCGCAGCATGCGCCGGCGGCGATCCGCAAAATGGCGACCGCGCTGAGCGCTTAAGCTCGACTCCGTTGCAGCACAGGAGACCGTCGATGTCCGTCCGCACCTTGAACCCGCGCGTCGCCGATGATGTCGCCGACGCCATCGCCGAGGCCCGCGTCCACCTCGCCGCCGCCCTGAGGCTGGCGGCGTTGCACGAGCTCGAGGAAGGCATCGACAACCACTTCACGATGAACGTCCCGGGCCGCGACGGGCAATACCTGATCCTGCCTTACGGCCTGCACTGGTCGTAGGCACGGGCGAGCGACATGATCGTCTTCGACGAGCAGGGGCGGGTCCTCGAAGGCGAGGGGACGCTGGAGCTTTCGGCCCAATGCATCCACGCGCCGATCCACCGCATCACCGGCGCGCGCGTCGTGCTGCACACGCACCAGACCTGGACCATGGCCCTCAACATGCTGAGGGACAACCGCCTGCTGCCGGCCAGCCAGACCGCTGCCTTCTTCCACGGCCAGATCGCCTACGACGACGACTACACGGGCGTGGCCGCCACGCTCGAGGAAGGCGAGCGCCTCGCCGCGGCGATGGACGGCAAGCCGATCGTCTTCATGAAGAACCACGGCGTGCTCGTCACCGGCGATACGGTGGCGCAGGCGTACCGCAGGCTCTATCGGATCGAGCGCGTGTGCCGCAACCAGATCCTCGCGCTCGGCACGGGCCGGCCGCTCGAGGTGCTCGGCGACGACATCGTCGCCCGCGTCCAGACGATCAACCCGGGCGACAGCCATTCCCGGCCGGAACGCGAGCGCCTCTTCTTCGAAGCGATGATGCGCGTGCTCGACCGCGAGCTGCCGGGATACCGGGACTGAAAGAGGCCGCGCCGACTTTTCTCCCGCTCGCGCTGGCGGGGATCATCGGAGCGTGCAGCTCGCGTCAGGTCTTCGCCGACTTCTTCGCCGCCTTCTTTGCGGCATCGAGGTTCTCGGCTTTCTTTGCCACCTTGTCGGCGCGCGACGGCTTGTTGCCCTTGGTCGCTTTCGCTTCCTTTGGCTCCTTCGCCACCTTGGGCGCCTTGGGCGCCTTGGGTTTGGGAAGTTTGGCCTCCTTCACCGGTCGGACGGCCTTTTGCCTGGGCAACCTGGCCCGCGCCTGGCGCTGCGCTCTCGCTTCCTTGAGCAAACGACGTTCCTCGAGCAGCGCCTTCTCTTGCTCGGAAGCTGGCTGGTCCGCCCCCTGCGAGCGAGCGTGGATCGCCATCGCCAGATGAAGCCTCACGCCGTTCTTCTTGATCTGATGAGTCAGTGATGCGGTGCGAATGGGCATGGCGGCGCTCCAGTTGGGATGAGCGTCCAATGTAGGACGGGTTGGGTCTCAGTGCCACCTTCCGTACGGCTGCTGAGCTCTCTCTAGCGATAGAACGCTTCGACCTTCCCCTTCAAGGTGATCAAGAGCGGCCGCCCCTTGCGATCGCGCGTCTTGCCTGCGGCGACCTTGATCCAGCCCTCGCTGATGCAGTACTCCTCGACGTCGGATCGCTCCCTATCGTTGAAGCGGATGCCGATGCCGCGTTCGAACACGGCAGCGACGTGATGCGGGCTGCGCGGGTCGACGGAGAGGCGGTCGGGAAGAGCGGGAGCGGGGGGCGCGTCGTCGGTCATGGCCCCATTGTCGGCCCGCGCTTCACGCCGGCGGCTTTGACGGCTTCGTCAGCACGACGTGCGTCGCGTGCTCGCTGGGCACGCGACGCGTGCATTCGAAGCCGAGCGCCGGCAGATCGATTCCGGCGAGCAAGGCCTCGCCCTTGCCGAGCAGCACCGTCGTGAGCGCCAGGTGCATCTCGTCGACGAGGCCGGCGTTCAGGTACTGGCGGATCGTCGCGACGCCGCCGCCCACGCGCACGTCCTTGCCGGCGGCCGCAGCGCGGGCGCGTTCGAGCGCGGCGCGGATGCCATCGGTGACGAAATGGAAGGTCGTTCCGCCTTTCATCTCGATCGCCGCGCGCGGGTGATGCGTCAGCACGAACACCGGAACGTGGTACGGGGGGCTCTCGCCCCACCAGCCCTTCCACGAGTCGTCGGGCCAGGGGCCGCGCACCGGACCGAACATGTTGCGTCCGAGGATCCAGGCGCCGACGTTGGCGAAGCCCGCCGCCGCGAAGTCTTCGTCGATGCCGAGCGCGCCGCCGTCCTGTCCTTGCATGCGCTGGAAGGTGCGCGTTGAAAACGCCCATTCGTGCATGGCCAGGCCGCCCACGCCGATCGGGTTCTCGAGGCTTTGCTTCGGACCGGCGCCGTAGCCGTCGAGCGACATCGCAAAGCCGTTGACTCTGACTCTGGACATGGGCTGCTCTCCTTTCGTGGCGGATGTATACACGACGAACGAAGGGGTTGCGGATCGACGCCCGGCGCGATCCACGGCCCCGCCCGGCCGAGCAGGACAACGTCGTGCCCTACGACGGCGAGCAGCGGACCTGACACACTCCGCCGACTGCAAAGCAAAGCGGAGGCACGAATGGCTGAGGCAATGACAAGGCGCAGGCGCGCACGCCGCTGGATCGTCGCCTTCCTGTGGCTCGTGGTCCTGCTCGCGCTCGCAATCGCGATCGGCGCCTATTCGTTCATGCGCGCCAGCCTGCCGGAGCTCGACGGCCAAGTCTCTGCGCTCGGCTTGCGCGCAACGGTCTGGGTCCGACGCGATGCGATCGGCGTGCCGACGCTGCACGGCAGCGACCGCGGCGACATCGCCTACGCCACCGGCTACGTGCATGCGCAGGAGCGCTTCTTCCAGATGGACCTGCTGCGCCGCGCCGGCAGCGGCGAGCTCGCTGCACTGCTCGGCAAGGCGCTGCTGCCGGTCGATCGCGAGCGGCGTATCCACCGCTTCGCGGCGCGCGCCGGCGTCGGCCTCGCGGCATTGCCGGAAGCCCAGCGCGCCCTGCTCGAACGCTATGCGGCCGGCGTCAACGCCGGCCTCGCCGCGCTCGACGCGCGCCCGTTCGAATACGCCGTGCTGCGCGCGACGCCGCGGCCCTGGCGCGCCGAAGACTCGCTGCTCGTCGCCTGGGCGATGTACTTCGACCTGCAGGACGATCTGCTGCACCGCGTCTACTCGCGCGGCTGGCTGCGCGACCACGGCACGTCGGCCGAGCAGCTCGCCTTCCTGCTTCCCACCTCGAGCGGCTACGACGCGCCGATCGACGCGCCGGCGATCGCCGAGACCGCCGCGCCCTTGCCGGCCGAGCCGCCGGCCTGGTTCGGCAAGCCGGCACCGGCGAAGGTGGCGATGCTGGAAGCAATCGGCGATGCCGGGGTGGGCAGCAACAACTTTGCGATTGCCGGCTCGCGCAGCAAGAGCGGCGCGGCGATCGTCGGCAACGACATGCACCTGGCGCTGCGCCTGCCGCACATCTGGTACCGCGCTGCGATCGAGATCGAATCGCCCGGCGCGCCGCCCTACCGCGTCGTCGGCGTCACGCTGCCGGGAACGCCGGCCGTGGTCGTCGGCAGCAACGGGCAGGTCGCGTGGGGCTTCACGAACAGCTACGGCGCGTATACCGATCTGCTCGAGCTCGAGTTCGACGCCAAGGATGCGACGCGCTACCGCATGCCGGCCGGCATGGCCGGCGCGCCGAGCGACGGCTGGGGGCTGCTGCGCACAGTCGACGAAACTATCGCCGTGGCGCACGGCGCCGGCGAGACGCTGCACGTGCAGGAGACGGCGTTCGGCCCGGTCTGGGAACGCGGTGGCCGGCGCTATGCGGTGCACTGGGTCGCGCACGATCCGGGTGCCGTCAACTTCGCGTCGCTCGAGTTCGAACGTGCGGCAAGCGTCGCCGAGGCGCTCGGCACCGCGCAGCGCGGCGGCTTTCCGGCGCAGAACGTCGTCGCCGGCGATGCCGCCGGGCACATCGGCTGGACGATCGGCGGTGCCTTGCCGGGGCGCCAGGCGACTTGGGGCTCGACCTTTCCGGCGCCGGCCGCGTCGGCGGCGACCTGGACGGCGCTCGCTGCGCCGAGCACGCACCCGAGCGTGATCGACCCGCCGTCGGGCCAGATCGCCACCGCCAACGCGCGCCAGCTCGCCGGCGCCGGCTATGCCGCCATCGGCGACGGCGGGGCCGACCTCGGCGCACGGCAGCGCCAGCTGCAAGGCAGCGTCGCGGCGCTCGGCCCGAGCACCGACGAAGCAGCCGGCTACAGCGTCGCCCTCGACGATCGCGCGCTCTACCTCACACCCTGGCGCGACCGCGCCCTGCAGGCCCTGGCCGGCGACAGCGACGCCGCCGCGCACCCGCGCCGCGACGAGTTCAAGCGCCTGCTCGAAAGCACGTGGACCGGCCACGCCAGCGTCGACTCGGTCGCCTATCGGCTGACGCGCGCCTTCGTCGGCAGCCTGTACCTGCGCCTGTTCGGCGGCGTCGACGAAACGATGCGCGCGGCCGACAAGGGCGCGAGCTTCGCGCGCGCCACGCCGCGCTGGCCCGCCGTGATCGCGCGCCTGCTCGACGAGAAGCCGCCCGCCTGGCTGCCGAAGGGCAGCGCCACCTGGCAGGCCGTGCAGCTCGCCGCCATCGACGATGCGATCGCCGACCTCGAGAAAGACGGCAAGCCTCTGGCCGAGGCGACCTGGGGCCGGCGCAACACGACGCACATCGTCCATCCGATGGCGGCGTCGCTGCCGTTCGGCGCACGCTGGCTCGCCGCGCCGGCCGAGCCGATGCCCGGCGACAGCCACATGCCGCGCGTGGCGACGCCGGACTTCGGCCAGTCCGAGCGGCTGGTCGTCTCGCCCGGACGCGAAGCGAGCGGCGTGTTCAACATGCCGGGCGGCCAGAGTGGCCACCCGCTGAGCGCCAATTTTCTCGGCGGCCACGACGACTGGGTGGCCGGTCGGGCCACCCCGTTGCTGCCCGGCCCGCCGCTACATACGCTCCGCTTCGATCCGCGCTAGACAGGGATGCGCGCGAATCCCGTTGCTGCGGAAACTTCGCACCGATAGGATGCCTGCTCCGCGACCACCGAGCCCGCGATCTTCATGGCCCTGATCCAGATCCTCGAGCAGATCGCCGCGGACGGCAAGCCGCGCACGCGCGAGTTCGCCAGCGACGCGCAGATGTTCGTCTCGATCCCGATCGACGAACTGAAGGCGCTGGCCGCCAGCGGCTACTCCGGCGCCGCGGCGGCGCAAACCTTCCGCGAGCGAGTCGCCGAGATGATCGCCAAGCTGCAGGCGGGAGCGAAGGAGGCGCTGGCAGTCAAGGGCGGCCGCGCCGCCGACGCGCTGCAGAACAAGAATGTGTCGATGGCGCTCGACGAGCTCGACAAGCTGGCCGGCGGCGAGGTCGAATTCCAGGGCTACGTCGGCCGCGAGCTGAACAAGAAGCCCGACCTCGACCTGATGCTCGAAGCGGCGCGCCGCGTCAACCGCAGCGGCAGCGGTAAGAAGAGCCCGACCATCGACGCCGCCGACGCGGTCGCCGAGGCGCTGCGCTCGCACACTTTCGCCGACAACATCCTGAAGCAGCTCGTCTACCCGAAGATGAAGCAGGAGCCCAAGGGCGGCGCCGGCATCCTCACGCTGTTCACGATCGAGCAGCTGCTGCAGACCGCGAAGAAGCCGGCCGACGTGAACCAGGCCATTGACCTGGGCGTCGCGCACTTCAGGAACAAGGCCGACCATCGCATCCCCAAGCGCGGCCACCGCAGTTTCGCGCAGCAGCTCGATCAGCGCCGCATGCGTCTGCGGCCTGACCTCTTTGGACACCACGAACGAGACCGACCCATGTCACCCAGCGCCCAGGCCCTCTACGCCCAGCTCGCCAAAGCCCTCGGCGTCGAGGCGCTTCCCGCCGATGCCCAGGGCATCGTCCAGCTCAACGTCGGCGACGACGGCCGGGTGGTGCTGGTTCCCGAGGATGCCTTTACGCTGATGCTGATGTCGCCAGTCGCCGCCTTGCCGTCGTCGATGGACCGCGGCACGCTGCGGTGGCTGATGCGGCGCAATTTCCACGACAGCCCGCTGGCGCCGTTTCGCATCGGCTGCGACGCGGCGGGCAACCGCGTCGTGTGGGGGCGCGTGCCGCGCGACGGCATGGCGGCGAACAGCTCGCCGGCCTGCTCGACGCCGTGGCGGCGGAGGCGGCGCTGATCCGCGAGGAAATCGCGACCGACGAAAGCGCCGACGACGACGAGACGACCGTGGCTGCCGTAGAGTCAATCCCATGAACGTCCTGTCCCTGGTGGAACCCGACCGTGTCCACAAAAGCGTCTATACCGACCCGCAGATCTTCGAGCAGGAGATAGAAAACATCTTCGAGAAGGTCTGGGTCTATTGCGGCCACACCTCGCAGATCCCGAACGCCGGCGACTACTACGCGCTGACGATCGGACGCCAGCCGATGATCATGGTGCGCGGCGCCGACGGCAGCGTCTCCGTCCTGCACAACCGCTGCCCGCACCGCGGCGTGCAGCTCGTCGGCAACCTGAAGGGCAACACCGGCGGCGCCTTCGTCTGCTCGTACCACGCCTGGAGCTTTCACCTCGATGGGAAGGTGCGCGCGATTCCGCTGGCGCGCGGCTACGAGGGGACGGCGATGAACAAGTCGAACCCCGACTGCAACGTCAAGCGGGCGGCGCGCGTCGATAGCTATCGCGGCTTCGTCTTCGCCAGCCTCGCCGCCGAGGGCCCGAGCCTTTCCGAATTCCTCGGCGACGCGAAGATCGCCTTCGACGACATGTGCGACCGCTCGCCGCTCGGCGAGGTCGAGGTCGTTCCCTACTGCCACCGCATGATCCAGCAGTCGAACTGGAAGTTCTTCATGGAGAACCAGCTCGACGCGCTGCACCCTTCGGTGACGCACCAGTCAACCGGCATCTCGGCCGGCCGGGTCGAAAAGCGCATCAAGGAAGAGCGCGGTTCGGCGCCGCTGCACTACCACTACCTCTCGACCTTCGCTTCGAGCTTCGAGCAGTGGGACGGCGTGCAGACGATCAATTTCCCGCGCGGCCACGGCATCCTCAAGGCCTACATGGGGCTGCGCCCGCGCGACCCCGACACGCTCGAATACGAGGCGCTGCTGCAGAAAGCGTACGGCGAGGCGAAGACCGAGGAGTATTTGTCGCGCAGCATCCACCACGTCCTCGTCTATCCGTACCTGTCGGTGCAGTCGCCGCTGCAGCAGCTGCGGTGCCTGCGCCCGATCTCTCCGGACAAGACGCTGTCGGAGATCTGGCACTTCCGCCTGAAGGGCGCGCCCGAGGCCATCTACCGCAGGAGCCTGTGGTACTTCAACCTCGTCAACTCGCCGGCAACGATGATCAACGCCGACGACCTCGAGAACTGGACCAAGGCGCAATGGGGCCTGACGTCGAACGGCGGCGACTGGGTCAGCTTTCATCGCAATCACGGCGACGACCGCATCGAGGAGAACGCCGCCTACTCCAATCACGGCACGTCGGAAATCGTGATGCGCAACCAGTTCAGCGCCTGGACGAAGTACCTGTCGAACGGTGCGGTGTCATGAGCGCCGAGCGACGACCCGGCGAGGCGATCCCGACGGCGGGCGCCGACATGCGCCACCTGCTCGACCAGGACGTCGTCATCGACGGCAAAACGACAGGCCCGGCCACCGGAGCGCAGGCGATCGAGCCGACGCATTCGCCGCGCGCGACGCTCACCGGCCAGGCGGTGCACTCGGCAAACCTGCCGCGCCGCGAAGCGCCCTCCGCGCCAGACCTGCATCGCGAAGTCGAGCAACTCCTCTACCTGCAGGCCGAGCTGCTCGACGGCAAGCACTGGCAGGCCTGGATCGACCTGTTCGCTGAAGGCGGCGTCTACTGGATGCCGGTCGCTCCCGAGCAGACCGAGTGGGAAAGCTCGCCTTCGATCTTCATCGAGGACAAGCTGATGATGGAGATCAGGAAGGGCCGCGTCTCGCACCCGAACGCCTGGTCGCAGGCGCCGCAGTGGGAGACGAACCATCTGGTGAGCCACGTCGCGATCGAGTCGAGCGACGGCGGCACGATCGCCGTGCGTTCGCGCTTTCACATGATGGAGCTGCGCCGCGACGTCATCCGCCACTTCGGCGGCAGCTACCGGCATTGGCTGGTGCGCGGCGCCAACGGGCGCTTGGGCATCAAGCTCCAGCGCGTCGACATGTTCAACAGCCAGGCCTCGTTCGACTACGTGCTGCAGATCTGGGTGTAAACGCGCCACTTCTTTTCCTTCTTCGAAAGCCTTCCATGCCGACCTTCGTTCGTTCGCTCGCGCTTTCCTGCACCGCCGCCGCGCTGGCCTCGACCCTGACGCTCGCCGCGGCGGCCGACAAGGTCAAGGTCGGCTTCGTCAGCACGCTCTCGGGGCCTTCGGCGGCGCTCGGTGTCGACATCCGCGACGGCTTTTTGCTCGCCGTGAAGATGAACGGCGGCAAGCTCGGCGGCCTGCCGGCCGAGGTGCTGGTGAGCGACGACCAGTTCAAGCCCGACGTCGCCAAGCAGCTGTTCGAGAAGGACATCAAGCGCGACCACGTCGACTTCATGACCGGCGTCGTCTTCTCCAACATCATGCTGGCGGCGCTGCCCGAAGCCTTCGACAGCAACACCTTCTACCTCTCTGCCAATGCCGCACCCTCGCCGATGGCG
The DNA here is from genome assembly GCA_035555295.1 of Caldimonas sp. Lineage (GTDB taxonomy): Bacteria > Pseudomonadota > Gammaproteobacteria > Burkholderiales > Burkholderiaceae_C > Schlegelella_A. Next base: position 19,931 of record DATMGW010000178.1, on the reverse strand, counting down.
GGCAAGGACTGCAACCCGCTGTTCTTTGCCGTGTCGTGGCCCAACGATGCGTATCACGAAGCGGCGGGCGAATTCGCGAACCAGCGCGGCATGAAGTCGGTGTACCTGCTGGCGCCCAACTACCAGGCCGGCAAGGATTCGCTGGCCGGCTTCAAGCGCACCTTCAAGGGCCAGGTCGTCGGCGAGAACTACACGAAGCTCGGCCAGCTCGACTACGCCGCCGAGCTCGCCGAGATCCGCGCCGCCAAGCCGCAGGTCCTCTACGTCTTCCTGCCCGGAGGCATGGGGATCAACTTCATCAAGCAGTTCGTCGGCGCCGGCCTGGGCAAGGACATGACGCTGCTGCTGCCGGGCTTTTCCGCCGACCAGGACGTGATCGGTCCGGTCGGCGCGTCGATGTCGGGGCTGTTCAACACGGCGCACTGGTCGCCCGACTTCACGAACCCGGCGAACCAGAAGTTCGTCGCCGAGTTCAAGAAGGAATACGGTCGCACGCCGACGCTCTACGCCTCGCAGGGCTATGACACGGCGCAGCTCATCAACGCCGCGGTGCGCGACGTGAAAGGCAAGCTCGAGGACCACGACGCCGTTCGCAAGGCGCTGAAGGCGGCAAAGTTCGACTCGGTGCGCGGGCCGTTCCGCTTCAACACGAACCAGTATCCGATCCAGAGCTACTACGTCCGCACCGTCGGCAGCGACGGCCACGGTGGCCTCGTCAACAAGTCGTTCAACGAGCCGATCCTGAAGGACCACGGCGACGCCTACGTGCAGGATTGCAAGATGAAGTGATCGGCGTGCGCCCTCACCCCGACCCTCTCCCGCACGCGGGAGAGGGAGAAGCACGATGCCCGGCGTCCTGATCCTCGAGCAGGCGCTGAACGGCCTGCAGTTCGGGCTGATGCTGTTCCTGCTCGCCGCCGGCCTGACGCTCGTCTTCGGCGTCATGGACATGATCAACCTGGCGCACGGCTCGCTCTACATGGTCGGCGCCTTTCTCGGCGCCTGGATCGTCGGCCTGTCGGGCTCGTTCGTCGTCGGCCTGGCCGGCGCCGTGCTCGGCACCGCGCTTTTCGGCATGGCGCTCGAAACGACGCTGCTGCGCTCGCTCTACGCGCGCGACCACCTCTCGCAGGTGCTCGCGACCTTCGCCCTCATCCTGATCCTCAACGACGGCACGCGCATGGTCTTCGGCAACGACCTGCCGTTGTCGGCGCCGCAGGCGCTCGCCGGGCCGATCGAGCTGGTGCCGGGGCTCTCGTATCCGGCGTACCGGCTCGTCATCATCGCTGCGGGACTGATCCTGGCGGCGTTGCTCTACATGCTCGTCGCCCGGACGCGGATGGGTGCACTGGTGCGCGCCGGCGCATCGAACCGCGAGATGGCGACCGCCATGGGCGTCGACATCAAGCGCCTGTTCACCTTCGTCTTCGGCATCGGCGCGGGGTTGTGCGCCGTCGCCGGCGTGCTGATGGGGCCGCTCCTCGCGGTGCAGGTGGGCATGGGCGAGAACATCCTGATCCTCGCTTTCGTCGTCATCGTGATCGGCGGCATCGGCTCGATCCGCGGCGCGCTGGTCGGCGCGCTCCTCGTCGGCTGCGTCGATACCTTCGGCCGCACGGTGATGCAGCAGCTGTTCCGCGAGTTCCTGCCGCCGCAGATGGCGAGCGCTGCCGGCCCGGCGGCTGCGTCGGTGGCTATCTATGTCTTCATGGCGGCGGTACTCGCGATCAGGCCACAAGGCCTCTTTCCGCCGCGCGGTTGAAGGCTGCCGTGCCCGGCTCCCGCCGCATCGCGCTCGTCGTTCTCGCAACCGTCCTCGTTGCCCTGCCGACGTTGCTGCAGGCGCTCGGCGTCGGCTACTACGTCAGCACGGCCGGGCGCATCGTCGTCTACGCGATCGCGGCGACGAGCCTCAACCTCGTTCTCGGCTACGGCGGAATGGTCTCGTTCGGGCACGCCGCATTCTTCGGCCTCGGCGCCTACGCGACCGGCGTGCTGATCAGCGAAGGCGTCCTGAACGCGGCGACGCACGTCGCAGCGACGATCGCCGTGAGCGCGCTCGCCGCCGGGCTGATCGGCGCGATCTCGCTGCGCACGCGCGGCGTCTACTTCATCATGATCACGCTCGCCTTCGGGCAGATGCTCTACTACCTGGCGAACTCGATCAAGGGCTACGGCGGCGACGAGGGCCTCAACATCCGCGCCCGCTCGCAGTTCGGCCTCGGGATCGATCTGAAAGACGCGCCGACCTTCTACTACGTGGCTCTGGTGCTGCTCGCAGCGACGCTGGTCGGCCTGCACCTCTTCACCCGCTCGGGCTTCGGCCGCGCCATCGTCGCGACGCGCGACGATGAGCAGCGCGCCGAAGCGCTCGGCTTCGCGACCTATCGCGATCGCCTCGTCGTCTTCGTCGTCGCCGGCGTCGTCGCCGCAATCGCCGGCGCGCTCTCGGTCAACCAGCAGGGCTACGTCAGCCCGGCGCTGCTGCACTGGACGCAATCGGGAACGCTGATGGTGATGGTGATCCTCGGCGGCGTCGCGTCGCTCTGGGGCGGCGTTCTCGGCGCGGTGCTGCTGATCGTGCTGCAGGAAACGCTCTCAGCGTACACGACGCACTGGGAGTTCTGGACCGGCTGGGTCCTGCTCGGCGTCGTTCTGTACGCGCGCCACGGCCTCGCCGGATGGATCGCCGCACGAGGGCAAACGCCGTGACCCATCGTGCACAGACATCGACGCCGCTGCTCGACGTGCAGCGCCTGTCGAAGCGGTTCGGCGGCGTCGTCGCAAGCGCCGGAGTCGACCTGCAGGTGATCGAAGGCGAAGTGCACGCGCTGATCGGGCCGAACGGCGCCGGCAAGACGACGCTCGTCGCCCAGCTCGCCGGCCAGCTGCGCCCGGACAGCGGCCGCATCGTCTTCGCCGGCGCCGACATCACACGCCTCGCGCCGCACGAGCGGGCGCGCCGCGGCCTGGCGCGATCGTTCCAGATCACGCGCCTGTTTCGCAGCTTCGACGTGCTCGGCAACGTCGCGCTCGCGGTGCAGGCGGCCGGGCGCCTCGGCGGCGATGCGATGCCTTCGCCACCGCGCCGAAGCGACGCGATCGTCGCCCGCGCGCACGAAGTGCTCGCCGAGATCGGCCTGGCCGACCGGGCGGCGGCGCGGATCGACGAGCTGTCGCACGGCGAGCAGCGTGCTCTCGAGGTCGGGCTCGCCGTCGCCAGCCGGCCGCGCCTCGTGCTGCTTGACGAGCCGATGGCCGGCATGGGCCACGACGAATCGCGACGCATGGAAGCGCTGATCGGCCAGCTGCGCCGGCGTACGACGGTGCTGCTGATCGAGCACGACGTCGACGCCGTCTTTCGCCTCGCCGACCGCGTCTCGGCACTCGTGAGCGGCAGCATCATCGCCAGCGGCGCGCCCGACGCGGTGCGCCGCGACGCCGGCGTGGTCGAAGCCTATCTGGGCGAGGAGTGAGCCACGTGGTCGCCGACGCCGCAGCGATCCGTCCTCTGCTCGAGGTTCGCGCGTTGCACGCCGGTTACGGCGCGAGCGAGGTGCTGCATGGCGTCGACCTGCGCGTCGGCGCCGGCGAAGTGGTGGCGCTGCTCGGCCGCAACGGCATGGGCAAGACGACGCTGGTGCGTGCCATCACCGGGCTGCACCGCGCACGCAGCGGGCAGGTCGTCTTTCGCGGCGCGCGGGTCGAAGCGGAAGCGCCGAACCGGATCGCCCGGCGCGGCATCGGCCTCGTACCCGAAGGGCGGCAGATCTTCGCCAACCTGACGGTGCACGAGCACCTGAGCGCCTTCGAGCGGCCCCGCGACGACGCCGGCGCCGGCGGCAGCGCCGCCGTGCGCATCGGCCGCGTCTACGAGCTCTTTCCCGGCCTCTACGCGCGGCGCCGGCAGCTTGGCAGCCAGCTCTCCGGCGGCGAGCAGCAGATGCTCGCGATCGGCCGCGCCCTCGTCACCGAACCGCGCCTGCTGATCCTCGACGAAGCGACCGAAGGCCTGGCGCCGCTGATCCGCCAGGAGATCTGGCGTTGCCTGGGTGACCTGCGCGACGGCGGCCAGGCGATCCTCGTGATCGACAAATACGTGCAGCGGCTGATCCAGCTAGCCGACCGACATGTCATCCTCGAGAAAGGCCGCGTCGCCTGGACCGGCTCTTCCGCCGAGCTCGACGCCGACGCGTCGATCTGGCAACGTTACTTGGGAGTGTGACGACCATGAGCTACGCGAGCGACCCGGCAATCGATGCCGCCTATGCGCCCCGGCGCGCCCTGCCGCCCGGAGTGTTCGAGGCGCACATGGACCTCTATCGCGACCGCTCGGCCGAGGCGTATCGCGCCCTGCCGAACCACCGCGACCTCTGTTACGACCCGGCGAGCGGGCAATGCCTCGACTTCTTCCCGGCGCCCGGCCCCGGGCTGAAGCCGGTGTTCGTCTTCATCCACGGCGGCTACTGGCGGATGCTCGGCAAGAGCGACTCGGTGTTCATGGCGCCGGTTCTCACGCGCCGCGGCATCAGCGTCGTCGCGCCCGACTACGCGCTGGCGCCGGGAGCGACGCTCGAGGAGATCGTCCGCCAGGTGCGCGCCTCGATCGCCTGGCTGTACCGCAACGGCCCGACCTGGGACATCGACCCCGACCGCATCTACGTCGGCGGCAGCTCGGCCGGCGGCCACCTTGCGGCGGCGCTCGTCTCGGCCGGCTGGCGCGAAACGATCGGCCTGCCCGAAAACCTCATCAAGGGCGCGATGCCGGTGAGCGGCCTGTTCGACCTGGCGCCGCTCACGAGGTCGTTCGTCAACGAATGGATGGGCCTCGACGCAGCGCGCGCGCGCGCGCAAAGCCCGATCTTTCACCTGCCGCAGCAGACCGGCAAGCAGGTCGTCGCCTGGGGCGCCGAGGAGACCTCGGGATTCAAGGAGCAGTCGCGCGACTACCTGCGCGCCTGCCGCGGCGCTGGCCTCGACGTGCAGCCCCTCGAGGTCCTGGGCCGCCACCATTTCGACATCGTCCTCGACTGGTGCGACGACGGCTCGACCATGACGAACTCCTGCGCGGCGATGATCCTGTCGCCCTAGCCGACCGCACGAAAGGCCACTCACCATGAAGACGATCAAGCTCGGCCCCACCGGCCTCGACGTGTCGCGCCTGTGCCTCGGCTGCATGAGCTACGGCGAGCCCGAGCGCGGCAACCACGCCTGGACGCTCGGCGAAGCGGCGAGCCGGCCGTTCATCAGGAAGGCGCTCGACCTGGGCATCAACTTCTACGACACGGCCAACGTCTACTCCGACGGCACGAGCGAGGAGATCGTCGGCCGCGCCCTGCTCGCATACGCGCGACGCGGCGAGGTCGTGATCGGGACCAAGGTGCACGGGCGGATGCACAAGGGGCCGAACGGCGCGGGCCTGTCGCGCAAGACGATCTTCGCCGAGATCGACGCGAGCCTGAAGCGCCTGGGCACCGACCACGTCGACCTGTACCAGATCCATCGCTGGGACTACGCCGTGCCGATCGAGGAGACGCTCGAGGCGCTGAACGACGTCGTCCGCGCCGGCAAGGCCTTGTACATCGGCGCTTCGTCGATGCACGCCTGGCAGTTCGCGAAAGCGCTGCACCTGTCCGACCGGCACGGCTGGCCGCGCTTCGCGACCATGCAGAACTACCTCAACCTGCTCTATCGCGAGGAAGAGCGCGAGATGCTGCCGCTCTGCAAGGCCGAAGGCGTCGGCGTCATCCCGTGGAGCCCGCTGGCGCGCGGCCGCCTGACGCGCGACTGGGACGCGACGAGCGCGCGTGCCGAGACCGACGAGTTCGGCAAGAGCCTGTACGCGAAGACGGCCGACGCCGATCGCAAGGTCGTCGGCGCGCTCGCCGCGGTCGCGGCGCGCCTGGGCCGGCCGCGCGCCCAGGTGGCGCTCGCCTGGCTGCTGGCGAAGAGCGAAGTCTCGGCGCCGATCGTCGGCGCGACGCGCCTCGAGCAGCTCGACGATGCCGTCGCCGCACTGACGCTCGAGCTCTCGCCGCAGGACATCGCCGAGCTCGAGGCGCCCTACGTGCCGCACGCGGTGGTCGGACACAGCTGAGGAGCACCGGGACCATGCTGAGCCGCACCCTCTTCTGCGCCCTTCTATCGCTGCTAGCCCTCGGGACGGCGAAGTCTGCCGACCCCCCGCCGGTCGCAACGGGATTGGCTGCCACGATTGCGGATTCCGGCAGCGGCGGCGGCCCCGGCGGCGGCACGTTTTTCGTGCTGAGCGAGGTCGATGGCACCTCGGTTCCGAACGCCATCGATGCCAGCCAGCGCGCCAGCCGCGGCTCTGGCGCCTACCTGCGCGTCGTCGGGGCCAGTCGCGAGATCGCAGCCGGACGCGTGAAGCTAAAGCTCGTCGCCCGGATCGCGCATGCGGCGCCGATCGGCGAGATCTTCGGCGCGCTGCGGAACGACCCCGTGTCGGGTGTGATCGAGGTGGAGCTGCAGCCGGGCGGCCGCTACCGGGTCACCGGCAACCTCGACCCTTTCCGTCGCGAAGTCTGGCTGGAAGACGAGGTGACGCGCCAGATGCTCGGCGAGAAGATCGTGCAGCCTCCTTCGACGCAGGCGCAGGCGCAGATGGCCGGGGCGACCACCTTCGCCTGCTGCAACCTCTACTATGACGACGACTGGATCGGCGACGGACCCTACACGACCCTGCCCTTCGTCCCGGCCGGCGCGCGGATCCGATTCATCGACTGGGGGCGCAACCGCGCGAACGTGCTGATCGAAGGCCGCAAGATGAGCATCGGTGTCGACTTCGCGCGCAAGCAGACGACGCGCGAGGAGTTCGCCAAGAAGATGATCGTCGACGAGAACCCCGATGTTCGCATCGCAGGCTGGTCCGCCGACGTCCAGGCTGCGGTGCGGACCGGCAAGGTGATGCAAGGGATGACGCGCGAGCAGGTGATCGTCTCGCTGGGCTATCCCCGCCTCGATCTCGTGCCCGGCCTCGAAGCGCCGCAATGGACGTACTTCGCGGATGAAGAGGCTCCGTACACGCTTGTCTGGGGCAACGACGGCAAGCTCAAGTCGATCGACGCGCCGGAACGGATCCGGCGACTGGTGACCGCGACGCCCTGACCCCGCGGCTGTCGCCTCCTGCTCGCGGCGATGACGGGCGGCGAACGAACGCTCAAGCCCTCGGCGCGGGCGACGCCATCGTCATCGCGACATCGTCGGGCCACTCGACGGCCCCCGAATGCGTGACCGCACCAAGATGCGCAGGCCCGACCAGCTTCGCGTACTTCTCGAGAACGCCCGCGAGTCGTTCCCGCGGCTGCGGCCGATGCGCGGCGCGGCGTCGCGCGAGCTCGTCGTCGGCCACCTTTAGCTCGATCGTGCCGGCCTCGCCGTCGATGCGGATGCGGTCCCCGGCCTGCACCAGCGCGATCGCCCCGCCGAGCGCCGCCTCGGGGCCGACGTAGCCGACCATCAGCCCGCGCGTCGCGCCCGAAAAGCGCCCGTCGGTGATCAGCGCGACGCGTTCGCCCATGCCCTGGCCGTAGACGAGCGCCGTGACGCCGAGCATCTCGCGCATTCCGGGGCCGCCGCGCGGTCCCTCGTTGCGGACAACGAGCACCTCGCCTTCGCCGTAGCGGCGCTCACTGACGGCGGCGAAAGCGTCTTCCTCGCATTCGAAGACACGCGCCGGCCCTTCGAAGACGGCGCTCTTCAGCCCTGCGATCTTGATCAGCGCACCGTCGGGCGCGAGGTTGCCTTTCAGCACGACGACGCCGCCCGTCGGATGCAGCGCCGCCGCGGTCGCGCGCACGACGTCGCCGTCGGGCGCCGGCAGCGAGGCCAGCTCGGCGGCGAGCGTGCGGCCCGACAGCGCGAGCGCGTCGCCGTGCAGGTAGCCGCCGTCGAGCAGCGCCTTCAGCACCACGCCGACGCCGCCGACGCGATGCAGGTCGACGGCCAGGTATTTGCCGCCCGGCTGCAGGTTGCCGATCAAGGGCGTGCGCGCGAACACCTCGGCGACGTCGTCGAGCGCAAAGCGGATGCCGGCCTCGTGCGCGATCGCAGGCAGGTGCAGGGCGGCGTTGGTCGAGCCGCCGGTCGCGGCGACGGCGGCGGCGGCGTTCTCGAGCGCCTTCCGTGTCACGAGATCGCGCGGCAGCGGCCCGCCGTCGCGGACGATCTCGGCCGCGCGGCGGCCGGAACGACGCGCCAGCGCCAGGCGCTCCGCGTATGCCGCCGGCAGCATCGCCGAGCCGGGCAGCGCGAGCCCGAGCGTCTCGGCGACCATCGCCATCGTGTTCGCGGTGAACTGCCCAGGGCACGACCCGAGCGTCGGCGCGCAGGCGTGGCCGAGCTCGTTCAGCTCGGCCTCCGTCATGCGGCCGGCGAGGACCGAGCCGACGCCTTCGTAGGTGGTGAGGATGGTCACGTCCTGGCCGCGCCACGTGCCGGGCAGCATCGCGCCGCCGTAGACGAAGACGCTCGGGCAGTTCAGGCGGACCATCGCCATCATCACGCCGGGCAGCGTCTTGTCGCAGCCGGCGAAGCCGACGAGCGCGTCGTAGGCGTGGGCGCGAACGACGGCCTCGATCGAGTCGGCGATCAGCTCGCGCGAGACCAGGCTCATGCGCATGCCCTTGTGGTTCATCGAGACGCCGTCGGAGACGGAGATCGTCGTGAACTGCACGGGGATCGCACCGCCCGCGGCGACACCGAGGCGCGCCGCGTCGGCCTGCGGCCCCAGCGACATCGAACACGGCGTGTTCTCGCCGTGCTGGCTGACGATGCCGACGAACGGCTTGCCGAAGTCCTCGTCGCCGACGCCGGTGGCGCGCAGGAAGGCGCGGTGCGGCGCCCGGTCGAGGCCCTCGCTGACGATGGCCGAGCGGAGTTTCTTGTCGGGCGAGGTCATGGGCGTTCGGAGCCGGAGCGGATCTCGGTGCCATTGTTGCTCTCGACCCAGCGCGCCAGCTCGCTGACGCTCGCCTCGGGCGCCGCGTCTTGCGCTGCGGCGTGCCAGAGCTGCTGCGCCAGGGCGCTGATCGGCGTCGCCGCCGCCGTCGTGCGGGCAAGTTCCATGGCGATGCCGACATCCTTCAGCATCAACGCGAGCTTGAACGGATCGTCGAAGCTGCGGCTGATGACGCGCTGCTTGATGTGGGTGCGCGATATCCACGACATCCCGGTCGATTCGTTCAGCACGTCAACCATCGCCGCCGGGTCGAGCCCGTAGCGCTTGCCGATCACCAGGCCTTCGCTGACGGCGAGGAAGTTGATCGCCGTGACAAGGTTGTTGAGCGATTTCATGGCGTGCCCGGCGCCGATGGCGCCGACATGGAAGACCGCCTTGCCCATGCGATCGAGCAGCGGGCGGACGCGCTCCACGTCGCCGCTCGCGCCTCCGACCATGAAGACGAGCTCGGCCGCCCGCGCTCCCCACTCCGCCCCCGACACCGGCGCGTCGACCATGGCGATGCCGTGCGCCGCGAGCAGCGCCGCCGACTGCTCGGTGAGCCACGGCTCGGACGACGACGTGTCGAGCAGCAGGCTGCCCGGCGCCATGGCGTGCAGCAGCCCGTCGTCGGCGACGAGCAGCGCGTGCACGACCCGGCCGTTCGGCACCATGGTGATGACGATGTCGCTCGCTCGCGCCAGCACCGCCGGCGAGGCGCAGGCCCGCGCACCCGGGATGCTGCCCGCGACGGCCTCGGCCCGTCCCGGTGCGATGTCGTAGAGATGCAGCGCGCAGCCGGCCCGGGCGAGGTGCGTCGCCATCGGCCGGCCCATCACGCCGAGGCCGACGAAGCCGACGGCCGACGGCAGAATCGAAGCGTTCATAGAGGGTTTACGAGATCGACGAGTGCGTCGCAGAGGCCGCAAGCTACGCGCCGCGAGCGCGCACCGGCCACCCCCTGCGGGCAGGCCCGCACGATACGCTCAACGCTCCCACGTCCATCGCCTCCGGAGATCTTTCGTCATGACTTCACCCCGCCGCTTCGCAGCACTTGCCGCGACCCTCCTCCTCGCTGCGTTGCCGTTCACGGTCTCGGCGCAAACGACGCTGACGATGTCGAGCTGGGTCGGCCCGAACCACCTGCTGACCCGGGACGTGCTCCAGGTTTGGGCCGCCTCGGTCGAGAAGGCCACCAACGGCCGCGTCAAGTTCCAGATGCTCGCCAAGGCTCCTTCGGCTCCGCCCGGCACCTTCGATGCCGTTCGCGACGGGCTCGTCGACGTCTCGTACGTGACGGCGAGCTACACGCCGGCGCGCCACCCGCTGCCGTTGCTCGCCGAGCTGCCGGGCGCGGGCGCGACGGCCGAGATCAACTCGGTCGCCTACTCGCGCATCCACTGGAAGTACCTGCAGGCGGCCAACGAGTACAAGGGCGTCAAGCTGCTCGCCGTGTTCACGCACGGGCCGGGCCAGATGTTCACTTCGAAGAAGCCCGTGACCTCGGTGGCCGACCTGGCGGGAATGAAGATCCGCAGCGGCGGCGGCATCTCCGAGGCGGCGGCCAAGGCACTCGGCGCATCGCCGCTCGTCAAGCCGGCACCCGAGTCGTACGAGATCCTCTCCTCGGGAATCGCCGACGGAACCTTCTTTCCGTCGGAATCGATCAAGTCCTTCAACCTCGACAAGGTCGTCCACTACGCGACCTTCTTTCCCGGTGGCTTCTATTCGTCGTCGTTCGGGTTCTTCATGAACCAGGACAAGTGGGACAAGCTGCCGAAGCAGGACCAGGACGCGATCCTGTCGGTCTCGGGCGAGGTGCTCGCGCGCCTGGCGGGCAAGGCCTGGGACGCGGCCGACAAGATCGGCATCGAGACGATGAAGGCGGCGAACGTCCAGATCATCGAAGCGAGCCCGGCCTTCGTCGCCGACGTTCGCAGGCTCACCGCGCCGCTGGCGCAGGAGTGGATCCAGTCGGCCAACGCCAAGGGCGTCGACGGCGCGAAGGCTTATGCCGAGTTCCACGAGGAGCTGAAGAACGTCGCGGCGGGCCGTTGACGCCTCGCCACGACGACGCCCTTCGCACAACTCCGGTCTCGATGCACGCCGGCGACCCGCGCCGTCTGCTGACCCGCTCGGCCTGGATCCTGGCCGACGAAGGCCACGAGTCCGGCCTGGCCGGGCAGCTCACGGCGCGCGGACCCGATCCCGGAACGTTCTGGACCCTGCCGCTCGGCCTCGCCTTCGACGAGGCCGAAGAGAAGTCGTGGCTGCTGATCGACGACGAGTTGCGCGTCCTCGCCGGTGCCGGGTCGCTCGGAATCCGCGAGCCGAATCCGGCGACGCGCTTTCACCTGTGGGTCTATCGCGCCCGCGCCGACGTGCACGCGATCGTCCACACGCACGCGCCGGCCGCGTCGGCACTCGCCGCGGCGGAGCAGCCGCTCGTCGTCGCGCACATGGACGCGACGCCCCTCTTCGACGACCTGGCGTTCCTGCCGCACTGGCCGGGCCTGCCGACGGCCGACCGCGAAGGCGAGGTGATCGCCGCCGCCCTCGCCGACAAGCACGCGATGCTGCTCGCCCACCACGGCCTGCTCGCCGCCGGCCGCTCGGTGCAGGAAGCGGCCTTCCTCGCCGTCTTCATCGAGCGCATGGCCAGGCAGCAGATCGACGCGGCGGCGGTCGGCGGCGCAAAGCCCATCGACTCCGGCGAGGCGCGGCGCGCCCGCGACTTCCTGCGCAGCGAGAGGATCATGGGACTCACCTTCGACGCCTGGGCACGACGCGCCGAGCGACGCCGACCGCGATGAGAGGCGTCGGCATCTGGCTGCAGCGCGTTCTCGGCGTGACCGCCGCGGCCGTGCTCTTCCTGATGATGCTCGTGACCGGGGTCGACGTCGTCGGCCGCTACCTCTTCAACAAGCCGCTGACCGGCGGCTTCGAGATCACCGAGATCATGCTCGCGGCCCTCATCTACTGCGGCCTGCCGCTCGTCTCGGCACGGCGCGAGCACATTGTCATCGACACTCTGGATCCGTTCTTCTCGCGCCGCTTCAAGCGCGGCCTCGACGTCGCCGCCGAAGTGATCTGCGCGGCGACCTTCGCCGGGATCGGCTACCTCATCTTCCTGCGCGCCGAGCGCATCGCCGGCTACGGCGACACGACCAACGTGCTGAAGATCGCGCTCGCGCCGGTCGTCTACGTTATGGCGGCGATGCTCGTCATCACGGCGCTCATCCACTTGTTCCTCGTCTTCGTCCCGCACCCGGTCGACGAGAGCAAGAGCATCGCCGAAGGCTTCGAGTGACCGAGTCGCTGACCGCGCTGGCCGTGATGCTGGTGCTCTCGTTCCTCAGGCTGCCGATCGCCATCTCGATGGGCCTGGTCGGCTTTCTCGGCCTGTGGTGGGTGCGCGGCGTCGCCCCTTCGATGGCCTCGGCGACGACGGTGGTCTACGAATCGGGCTTCCAGTACACGCTGTCGGTCGTTCCGCTCTTCATCCTGATGGGCAGCTTCGTCACGCGCGCCGGCATGTCGAAGGAGCTCTATCGCGCCGCCTACACCTTCGTCGGGCACCGCCGCGGCGGCCTCGCCATGGCGACGGTGATCGCCTGCGCCGGCTTCGGCGCGATCTGCGGCTCGTCGATCGCCACGGCGGCGACGATGACGCGAGTCGCCTATCCGTCGATGCGCTCGAGCGGCTACTCGGAAGAGCTCGCCGTCGGCTCGATCGCCGCCGGAGGAACTCTCGGCATCCTGATCCCGCCTTCGACCATCATGGTGCTCTACGGCATCATGACCGAGACCAACATCGGCAAGCTGTTCGCCGCCGGCGTGCTGCCGGGCCTGGTCGCCGTGGTGCTGCTCTGCGCTGCCGTGCAATACATGTGCTGGCGCGACCCGGGCGCCGGGCCGCGCGCCGAGCGCATCGGCTGGAGCGAGCGGCTGAAGGCGCTGCGCGACGTCTGGGCCGTCGCCGTGCTGTTCGGCGTCGTCATGGGCGGCATCTACGGCGGCATCTTCACCGCGACCGAAGGCGCCGGAGTCGGCGCGGTCGGCGCCTTCTTCTTCGCGCTCGTGCGCCGCACACTCGGCTGGAGCGGGCTGTTCGAGGTGCTGATCGACAGCGCAAGAACGACGGCGATGCTCTTCATCATCCTCGTCGGCGCCCTCGTCTTCTCGAACTTCGTCAACTACACGAGCATGCCGAACGACCTGAGGAGTTTCGTCGCCGACAACCACCTGAGCCCGCTCACCGTCATCGCCGCGATCTGCTTCATCTACGTCGTGCTCGGCACGGCGATGGAGGAGCTTTCCGTGATCCTGCTGACGATCCCGATCTTCTTCCCGCTCGTGGTCGGGCTAGGCTTCGATCCCGTGTGGTTCGGCATCCTGATCGTCGTCGTCATGCAGATCGGCCTGATCAGCCCGCCGGTCGGAATGAACATGTTCGTCGTCAAGAGCATGATTCCGGGCGTGACGACGCGGACGATCTTTCGCGGCGTCACTCCGTTCGTCTTCGCCGAAATCATCCTGCTCGCGATCCTGGTCGCGTTCCCGTGGATCAGCCTCGTGCTGCCGCGGCTGATGCGGCTATAGCGCGACGATCTCGACCCAATTCGGGTTCTGTCCGACCGCGCGGTCGGCGTGCTTCGCGAGCGTGCCGCCGACCGGGTCGATCGCGTGGAGGCTCAGGCGGTGCGAGAGCTGGCCGACGGCGACGAGCCAACGCCCCGAGGGATCGATGGCGAAGCCGCGCGGCTGCGCTTCGGTCGGCACGTGCCCCAGAGACGTGAGGCGGCCGGTCGCCGCGTCGACGGCGAACGCGGCGAGCGTGCTCGAGGTGCGCTCGCTGCTGTAGAGAAAGCGCCCGTCCGGAGTCAGGTGGATGTCGGCGGCCCACGGCTTGCCGCTGAACCCGGGCGGCAAGGTGTCGACGGTCTGCACGCTCGCCAGCGCGCCGTGCTCCGCATCGAAGGCGAGGACGTCGATTCCGGCGTCGAGCTCGTTGAGCAGGTAGACGAAGGGCGCGGCGGGGTGGAACGCGAAGTGGCGCGGGCCGGCACCCGTGCGGCCACGATACGCGGGCGCATCGAGCACCGCGAAACGGCCGCTCGCCGCCTCGAAGCGGTAGCCGAGGACGACACCGCCGCCGAGACAGGCGGCGAAGAGGAAGCGATTCGCCGGATCGGCCTGCACGGAGTGCGCGTTCTGCGCCGTCGCCGCCGTCTGCTGCGCCGATAGCGCGACCCCGCCCGCGTCGATCGGACTCACCGCGATCCTGCTGTCGCCGTAGGAGGCGCTCAGCAGGTAGCGACCGCTCCGGTCGGTGCTGATCCAGCACATGCTGGCCGGCAAGGGGCTCTCGCCGATGACCGCGATGCGACCGTCGAGCGGATCGATCGCGAAGCTCAGGACGCGAACCGGGTCCGACCGGATCGACGCGTAGAGGAAGCGCCGATCCGGGCTGACGGCAAGCGGCATCACCGTTCCGCCGACCTGCACCTCCAGCAGCGGCGCCAGTGCGCCGCTCGACGCGTCGAGGCGCAGCACCGAGATGTCGTGGCTGTCGGCGTTGGCGACGTAGACGATCGTCGTCACGGCATCACAGGTGGAGCAGCCGCGGCAGCCAGAGCGAAAGCCACGGGATGTAGGTGACCATCATCAGCACGACGAACATGGCGACGAAGAACGGAACCATCGCCCGGACGAGGGCGCCGATCTTCACGCCGCCGATGGCGCTGCCGACGAAGAGCACGGTGCCCACGGGAGGCGTGATCAGGCCGATGCCCAGATTGAGCAGCATGATCATGCCGAAGTGGATCGGGTCGACGCCCAGCGACTTGACGACCGGCAGCAGCACCGGCGTGCAGATGAGGATCAGCGGCGACATGTCCATCAGGCAGCCGAGCACGAGCAGCATGATGTTGATGAGCATCAGGATCACCGCCTTGTTGCTCGACACGGTGGCGAAGAACTCCGTCACCTTGAGCGGGATCTGCATCAGCGTCATCAGATAGCCGAAGCTCGCCGCGAAGCCGATCAGGATCATGACGATGGTCACGGTCTTGACGGTGCGGTGGATCAGGCGCGGCAGGTCGCGCCACTTGTAGTCGCGATAGATGAACATCGTGACGAAGAAGGCCCAGACGACGGCGATCGACGCCGACTCGTTGGCCGTGAAGACTCCGGAAAGGATCCCGCCTAGGATGATGACCATCGTCACCACGCCCCACATCGCCTCGCCGCAGATGCGCAGGGCCTGGCGCAGCGGAATGCGTTCGCCGGCCGGGTAGTTG
Source organism: Caldimonas sp. (assembly GCA_035555295.1). Classification (GTDB taxonomy): domain Bacteria; phylum Pseudomonadota; class Gammaproteobacteria; order Burkholderiales; family Burkholderiaceae_C; genus Schlegelella_A. Next base: position 4,670 of record DATMGW010000178.1, on the reverse strand, counting down.
TTCTGCCTCGCCTTGATGAGGCAGAGCACCGACAGCGTCAGGCCGAGCAGCAGGCCGGGAACGACGCCGGCCATGAAGAGCGCGGCGATCGAGACGCTGCCCCCGGCCGCGAGCGAATAGATCACCGAGTTGTGGCTGGGCGGCAGGACGATCGCCTGCACCGATCCGCTCACCGTGACTGCGGTCGAGAAGTCGCGCGGGTAGCCCTTCCTCTCCATCTCCGGGATGAGCGCCGAGCCGATCGACGCCGTGTCGGCGACGGCCGATCCCGAGATGCCGGCGAAGAAGGTCGAAGCGAGGATGTTGACGAGCGACAGCCCGCCGCGAACGAAACCGACCAGCACGCTCGCGAAGGCGACGAGGCGCCGCGCCATGCCGCCCTCCGCCATGATCGCTCCGGCGAGGACGAAGAAGGGAATGGCCAAGAGCGAGAACTTGGCGACTCCCGAGGAGATCTGGATCATCACGGCGTCGAGCGGCAGGCCGATCCACAGCGCTGCGAAGAGGGAAGCGAGGCCGAGCGAGTAGGCGATCGGCACGCCGATCACCATCAACGCGAAGAAGCTGCCGATGAGGACGAGTGCGTCCACGTCAGTGGCGGCCCGGCGCTGCCTCGTAGCGGACGATCGGCCGTTCGGACTGCGCGCCTAAGACCATTCGCTCGACGACGAAGACGAGCGTCAGCGCGGCGCCGATCGGTAGCGGCAGGTAGGTCGCGCCGACCGGAAGCCACGGCAGCTCGGCGATCGACTGGCCCCAGGTGCCAGCGCACAGGCGCGCGCCGTACCAGAGGACGAAGAAGCAGACGAGCAGCATGAGGACGTCGCTGACGAAGGCGGCCATGCGCCGCAGCAGGGAAGGCAGCGCATCGGTCAGCAAGGTCACGGCGATGTGCGAGCCGGCGCGATAGGCGGCGGCGGCACCGATGAAGGTGAAAACCATCATCAGCAGGATGGCGATCGGCTCCGGCCAGGCCGAGCCCGAGCCCAGCACATAGCGGGTGAAGACGCCCCAGGGGATGATCAGCGACATGACGAGAATCGCCGCTCCGGCGATCCAGACGCTGGCCAGGTACAGCGCGTCGAGCGCCGCCGGGACCCACTTCTTCATTTCGTCGCTTCGATCCGCTTGATCAGCTCCGCGTAGGGCGCGCCGTACTTGGCGCGGACCGGCGCCGTCGCGTCATAGAAGGGCTTGTTGTCGATGGCGATGAACTCGACGCCGGCCGCCTTCAGCTTGGCGACGTAGTCGCCGACGCTGGCGTCCCAGAGCTGGCGCTGCTCGAACTGCGCCTCGCGCGAGAACTTCTTCACCAGCGCCTGGTCGGCCGGCCCGAGCTTGTCCCACGTCACCTTCGACATGACGAAGATCTCGGGGATGATCAGGTGGTTCGTCTGCGTGTAGTACTTCGCCCCGGTCGCGAAATGATTCGCCGTGAAGTAGCTCGGCGGGTTGTTCTCGGCGCCGTCGATGACCCCCGTCTGCAGGGCGCTGAAGACTTCGCCGTAGCCCATCGAGATGCCGTTGCCGCCCATCGCGTTCATCGTGTCGACGAAGAGCGGGTTGCCGATCATGCGGATCTTCTGCCCCTTCAGGTCGGCCATGGTGCGCACGGGCTTCTTGGTGTAGAGGCTGCGCGAGCCGCCGTCCATCCAGCCGAGCGCGACGAGCTTGGCCGGCGACGCCGTGATCTTGGCGAGCATCTCGTCGCCGATCGGCCCGTCGATCACGGCGCGCATGTGCGCCTCGCTGCGAAAGACGAACGGCATGTTGAAGACGTTGACGTCGGGAACGACCGGCCCGACCGGGCCGAGCGAGGTGCGCAGGATGTCGATCGCGCCGACCTGCGTCTGCTCGATCATCTCCTTCTCGCTGCCGAGCACGCCGCCGGGAAACATCTTCAGCTTGATGCGTCCGTTCGTCGCGGCTTCGAGCTTTTGCCCGAGGTGCTCGATGGCGACGACGTTCGGGTAGCCGGGCGGATGGACGTCGGCGGCGCGCAGGCTCAGCGTCGCCTGGGCGCTCGCGCTGCCGGGCAGGGCGAGCAGCGCGGACGTCGCGGCGAGGCCGGCGCCGAGGGTCGAGAGAATTCTGCTGAGCTTCATCGGAGGTCTCCTGTCGTGTTCAGTCGTACGGGCCCTTGGCGACGAACGCACCGCCCTGGAAGCGAACGGTCGGGTCCTGCTGGTCGAGCGCCGGCTGCTTTGCCTCGAGCACGGCGCGAAAAGGCTCGGAGCTGTCCTCGGCGCGAAAGCCGAGGTGGCGCGCGCTCGTGTTGTCCCACCACGTCGTGCAGTTGTCGGACATGCCGTAGACGATGCTGTGGCCGACGACGGGAGCGCTCAGGCCTGCTGCGACCAGGCACTCGAGGTCGTCGTAGCTGAGCCAGGTGGCGAGCATGCGCCGGTCCTTCGGCTCGGGGAACGACGAGCCGATGCGCAGGCACACGGTCTCCAGCCCGTAGCGGTCGAAATAGAGGCGCGAAAGGTTCTCGCCGAAGGCCTTGCTGAGGCCGTAGTGGCCGTCCGGCCGCACCGGATCGAGCGGCGAGACGACCTCGTCCTGGCGGTAGAAGCCCGTCACGTGGTTCGAGCTCGCGAAGACGATGCGCTTGGTTCCGTGCCTGCGCGCCGCTTCGTACAGGTTCCAGACGCCGACGATGTTCGCCTGCAGGATCGGCTCGAACGGCCCTTCGACCGAGACGCCGCCGAGGTGGACGATCCCGTCGCAGCCTGCGACGAGTGCGTCGACGGCGGCACCGTCCTGCAAGGGCGCGACGACGACTTCCTCGCCGGCGCCGGCCGCGTCCATCGCCGAGATGTCGCTGGCGCGCAGGACGCGACAGAGCCGCTTCAGGCGCGGCCGCAGCACGCGGCCGAGGCCGCCGGCCGCGCCGGTCAGGAGCAGTCGCTCGAAGCGCGGGGGCGCAACCGGAGTCGTCGACGGGGCGGTCGCCATGGTCGCGATGTTCGGCGCACATGCGGCGAGCGCCAATCGGCGCAAATGCTCTTGCGCTCGGTTGTCCGATGTCGTACAACCGAGCGAATCCTGCGCCAACCATGAACGATTTCGCCGTGCTCGAACGTCGCCGCCCGAAGAGTCTCGCCCTGGGCGTCGTCGACGAACTGTCGGACCGGATCCGCGACGGTCGCCTGGCGCCCGGCGCCAAGCTGGCGACCGAAGCGGCCCTGATGGGCGAGTTCGGCGTCAGCCGCACCGTCATCCGCGAGGCGCTCTCGAAGATGCAGGCCTCGTCGCTGGTCGAGACGCGGCACGGCGTCGGCACCTTCGTGACCGGGCACTCCGACTCGGCCGTCTTTCGCATCCGCGCCGACCAGCTGGCGACGCTGCGCGACGTCGTCGCCATGCTCGAACTGCGCATCGGCGTCGAGACCGAGGCGGCCGGCCTCGCGGCGCAGCGCCGCACCTCCGCCAACCTCGAGACGATGCGGCAGGCGCTCGGCGCCTTCACGCACGCCGTCGAGGCCGGGCACGATGCGGTCGGCCCCGACTTCCGCTTTCATCTCGAGATCACGCGCGCGACCCAGAACGCGCACTTCGAAAGCCTGGTGCAGACGCTCGGCACGGCGATCATTCCGCGGGCTCGCCTCGACCCCTCGGCCGCTTCGGCCGATGAGCGCCAGGCGTACCTGCGCCGCGTCAACGCCGAACACGGATCGATCCTCGACGCCATCGCAGCCAAGGACAGCGAAGCGGCGCGCGCAGCGATGCGCACCCACCTCGCGAACAGCCGCGAGCGGCGCCGCCGCGCCGCGCGCCTGGCCGAGCGCTGAAGGTGCGACGCGGTTGTTGTACGACAACTGGGTGATGAACGAAATCCCCTAGCAACGAAAGCCCTGCGATGCCGACCCCTGCTGCCTCGTACCGCGCGTTCCCGAACTCGTTTCGCCAGCGCCTGCTCGACGGCGAGACGCTGTTCGGCTGCTGGTGCTCGCTCGCCAACCCGATCACGACCGAGGTGCTCGGCGTCGCCGGCTTCGACTGGATCCTGCTCGACGGCGAGCACTCGCCGAACGACGTGACGACCTTCATCCCGCAGCTGATGGCGCTCAAGGACAGCGCCAGCGCACCGATCGCGCGACCGGCGTCGAACAACGCGGTCGAGCTGAAGCGCCTGCTCGACGCCGGCTTCTACAACGTCCTGATCCCGATGGTCGAAAGCGCCGACGAGGCGCGCCGCGCCGTCGCCGCGACGCGCTATCCGCCCGCCGGAATCCGCGGCGTCTCGACCTCGCAGCGCAGCAACCGCTACGGCACCGTCGACGGCTACTTCGAAGGCATCGACGAGCAGATCTGCGTGCTCGTGCAGATCGAGAGCCGCAAGGGCCTGGCCGCCGCCGCCGAGATCGCCGCAGTCGACGGCGTGGATGGCGTCTTCGTCGGCCCGGCCGACCTTTCTGCGGCGATCGGCCACCTCGACAACCCGAATCACCCCGAAGCGCAGGCCGCCATCGGCACGATCTTCGAAGCTGTCAAATCAGTCGGCAAGGCGCTCGGCATCCTCGCGCCGATCGAGGCCGACGCGCGGCGCTACCTGCAGATGGGCGCCCGCTTCGTCGCCGTCGGCAGCGACCTCGGCGTGCTGCGCGGCGGCACGCAGGCCTTGCGCGACCGCTACATGAAGAGCACCTGACGAGCGCGGTCGGCCG
>DATMGW010000177.1:0-2251 GCA_035555295.1 Caldimonas sp. | reverse complement strand
CGTCTGGCCGCACGACGCGCACGGTCGCCGCGAGCGACGCCGGATTCGTGAAGTCGGCGCTGAGCGGGCCGGGGCTGTCGAAGTCGAGGGCGATCAACTCGCCGACCGGCGCGAGCGCGCGCTGCAGCTCCCAGCCGACCTGGCCGTTCTTGCCGAGGAGCAGGAGCTTCATCCGATGGGGGCCCTTGCACGCGCGTCGTAGTTCGCGCGGAGCCAGTCGCGATAGGCCCCGGTCTGCACCCGCTCGGTCCAGAGGCGGTTGTCGAGGTACCAGCGCACCGTCTTGCGCAGGCCGCTTTCGAAGGTCTCGGCCGGGCGCCAGCCGAGCTCGCGCTCGATCTTGCGGGCGTCGATCGCGTAGCGGCGGTCGTGGCCGGGTCGATCGCCGACGTGCGTGACGAGGCGACGATACGAGCCGCGCGCGTCGGGCTTCATCTCGTCGAGCAGGGCGCACACGGCGTGAACGATCTCCAGGTTCGCCTTCTCGTTCCAGCCGCCGACGTTGTAGGTTTCACCGACCCGGCCGCGCTCCAGCACCTCGCGGATCGCCGCGCAATGGTCCTTGACGTAAAGCCAGTCGCGCACCTGCCGGCCGTCGCCGTAGACGGGCAGCGCCTTGGCGGCGAGCGCGTTGACGATCATCAGCGGGATCAGCTTTTCCGGGAAGTGAAGCGGCCCGTAGTTGTTGCTGCAGTTCGTCGTCAGCACCGGAAGTCCGAAGGTGTGGTGCCACGAGCGGACGAGATGATCGCTCGCCGCCTTGCTCGCCGCGTACGGGCTGTTCGGCGCATAGGCCCGCGCCTCGCTGAAGGGAGGTTCTCCGGGCAGCAGCGAACCGTAGACCTCGTCGGTCGAGACGTGGAGGAAGCGGAAGGCCTCGCGTTGCGGTGCCGGCAGCTTGCTCCAGTGCTGGCGCGCCGCTTCGAGCAGGGTGAACGTGCCCTCGACATTGGTCCGGACGAACGCCGCCGGGCCGTGGATGCTGCGGTCCACATGGCTCTCGGCGGCGAGATGGACGACAGCGCGGGGCTGATTCTCGACGAAGATACGGTCGAGCAGAGCGCGGTCGACGATGTCGCCGTGGACGAAATGGTGGCGCGGGTCTTCCTCCAGCAAAGCCAGGCTCTCGCGGTTGCCGGCGTAGGTCAGCGCGTCGAGGTTGAGCACGGGCTCGTCGCTCCGCGCCAGCCAGTCCAGGACGAAGTTCGAGCCGATGAAGCCGGCGCCGCCGGTGACCAGGATCATTTGCCATGCATTCTAAGAATGCGATGCGCCGGGGCGCCTGACGGCGGCGAGAACTTCGTGAGCAATGGCCCATCGGAGGCGGCAAAGAGCCGCTCCCGGCGGCTTCCCGCAGAATCGGCGCGATGAAGGCGACCCCTACCGCGATCGAGGGCGTGCTCGTCATCGAGCCGCAGGTCTACGCCGACGCGCGCGGCTTCCTGTTCGAGAGCTTCAACGAGCGGGACTTCGCCGCGACCCTCGGCGAGCGCATCGCCTTCGTCCAGGACAGCCATTCGCGCTCGGCACGAGGCGTCCTGCGCGGACTGCACTGGCAGGAGCCGCCGCATGCGCAGGGCAAGCTCGTGCGGGTCGGCCACGGTGAAGTGTTCGATGTCGTCGCCGACATACGGGCCGATTCGCCGACCTTCGGCCGCTGGGTCGGCATTACCCTGAACGGCGACAACCATCTCCAGGTCTGGATCGCGCCCGGCCTCGCGCATGGCTTTCTCGTGCTGAGCGAATTGGCGGATGTCCTCTACAAGACAACCGACTACTTCGCGCCGGCGGCCGAGCGCGCGATCCGCTGGGACGATCCCGAGCTTGCGATCGCCTGGCCCGATCCGGGCTTGACCCCGGTCGTTTCGCCGAAGGATGCCGCCGGCTTGTCGCTCGCCGCATTGCGCGAGCGCCGAGGCTGAGCCGCGGGCGCACACGGGGGGCGATGGACGCCGCGCAAACTGCCGGATGCGACCGGCATTTCACGAGGCCGGCCGAGCCCGACGAGCTGCTTGACGCGTCTTGCCCCTCCCCGTCGGCGGGTGCAGGCGCATGGCTTGCCTGACGCCCTGACCACCGCCACGACCCCGACGAGCGCCCGCGTGACACCGCACCCCTTCGTTCGCAAGCCGCACTACCTGCTGCCCATGCTGCTCGTGTCCGGTGTATTGATCGAGCTGGCCGCCTTCCGGCGCGGGACCGCGCGGGCGCGATCCCTGGCGGCACGCAGCCAGCGCTTCGAGCGGCGCAT
>DATMGW010000176.1:0-4268 GCA_035555295.1 Caldimonas sp. | reverse complement strand
GCTGCCACAATCGCCGCCATGCGCTCCTTCGATGTGCGGGTCTCGGGGGCCGGCATCGTCGGCAAGACGCTGGCGCTGGCCCTGTCGCGGCTCGGCTTGTCGGTCGCCCTGCGCGGCGACCCGGCCGGCGCCGCGGCGCGCGCAGACGTCCGCGCCTATGCGCTGAGCCCCGCGTCGGTCGCCCTGTTGCGTCGTCTCAAGGTCTGGGACGCGCTCGAGAAGGACGCGTACACCGCCGTTCACGACATGCTCGTTCGCGGCGATGCCAAGGGAGCGACGCTCGAGTTCTCGGCCTGGGAGCAGCGCGTCGGCGAGCTCGCCTTCATCACCGACGCCGCTGCGCTCGAGCGCCAGCTTGCCGAGGCGCTGCGCTTCGCGCCGCACGTCAGCATGAGCGACGAGGACGTCCCGGCGACGCTGCTCGCGCATTGCGAAGGTCGTGCCGCCGTGGCGCTGCGTTCGCTCGACGCCGGCTTCGAACAGCGCGCATACGGGCAGAACGCGATCGCGGCGCGGCTCGTTGCGTCGCGTCCGCACGCTCACGTTGCGCACCAGTGGTTTCGCTCGCCCGACGTGCTCGCCTTGCTGCCGTTCGCGCGACCCGAGCCGGGGCGCTCGTACGCGCTCGTCTGGTCGCTCCCCAAAGCGCGCGCCGATGCCCTGCTTGCGGCCGATGCCGCCGAGTTCGAGGCCGAGCTCGCGCTGGCGACCGGGGGCGAAGCCGGAACCCTCCGGCTGGCCTCGGAACGTGCCGCCTGGCCCCTGCTGCTCGGTGGCGCGAAGCGGTGGTGCGGCCCGGGCTGGGTCCTTCTCGGCGACGCCGCGCACGTCGTTCATCCGCTCGCCGGCCAGGGCCTCAACCTTGGTCTGGCCGACGTCGCCGCGCTGGTCGGTGTCATCGAGCAGCGCGAGCCGTGGCGCCGTCTCGGCGACGAACGGTTGCTTCGGCGGTATGTGCGGCAGCGCGCCGCGCCGACTTGGACGATGCTGCGAATTACCGACGGATTGCAGCGTTTGTTTTCCGAGCCGGCTGCGCCGATCCGGGAACTCCGCAACAATGGCATGACTCTCGTCAACCGCGTCTCGCCGCTGAAGCGCTGGCTCACGGCGCGGGCGCTCGACTCCTGATGGCCACCATGAACCGAACCCTGCGCACCCTCGCGGCCTTCGCGCTCGCCGCCTGTCTCGCTCCCGCGGCACTCGCCGACGAGGCCGCGATCAGGAAGAACATCGCCGAGCGCCTGCCCGATTTTCCGAAGATCGACGAGGTGTCGAAGACGGCGATCCCGGGCGTCTTCGAGATCCGCATCGGCGCCGAGATCCTCTATACCGACGAGCAGGGCAACTACCTGATCGAAGGCCAGATGATCGAGACGAAATCGCGCGTCAACCTGACCGAAGAGCGCATCTCCAGGCTGACGGCGATCGACTTCAAGAGCCTGCCGCTGAAGGACGCGATGGTCTGGAAGCAGGGAACGGGCGAGCGCAAGCTCGTCGTCTTCGCCGATCCCAACTGCGGCTTCTGCAAGAAGTTCGAGCGCGACCTGCAGGCGGTCAAGGACGTCACCGTCTACACCTTCCTGTACCCGATCCTGGGCGGCGATTCGCCCGAGAAGTCGAAGGCGATCTGGTGCGCCAAGGACAACACCAAGGCCTGGCGCGACTGGATGCTCAAGGGCACGCCGGCCGTCGGCAGCCCGGATTGCGACATCTCGGCGTTGCAGCGCAACGCCGTCTTCGGCAAGAAGCACCGCATCAACGGCACGCCCGGCCTCGTCTTCGAGGACGGCACGCATCGCGCCGGCGCGATCAACACCGACGCGATCGAAAAGATGCTCACCGTCAACCGCGGCAAGGCGCAGAGCTAGCTCGCCTCGTGCCCGCCGCGCTTGCGCGTGCCGGGCTACATCCGGTAGCCGGGGTCCTGGCGATCGACGAGCCGCTGCAAGGCGGCGAACGAGTCCTCGCCGGCGCCGTACTTCGGATTGAACTGCAGCGAATCGGCGACGCACTTCTCGAGCACCGGGCGCGGGATCGGGATCGTCTCGCCCATCGAATGGGTCGCCAGCTGGACCTCGCAGGCGCGGTTGACGACCCACATCAACGACAGCGCCTGCGGCAGCGTCTGGCCGATCGTCACCGGCCCGTGGTTGCGCAGCATGAGCACCGGCCGACCCTCGGCGCTCTTCAGGATGCGCTCGCCTTCGTCGCTGTACACGGTGATGCCTTCGAAGTCGTGGTACGCGATGCGGCCGTAGAGCTGCGCCGCGTAGAAATTCGAGAACGACAGACCTTCCTTCAGGCAGCAGACGGCCTGCGTCGCCGTCGTGTGCAGGTGCATGACGCAATGCGCATCGGCGAGCCTGGCGTGGATCGCGCCGTGCAGCGGGATCCCGGCCGGGTTGATCGGCCAGTCGGAGTGGCCGACGATGCCGCCCTCGAGATCGACCTTGACGAGGTTCGACGCGCAGACCTCGGAATAGTGCAGGCCGAACGGGTTGATCAGGTAGTGGCCGCTTTCCCCGGGGACGCGCAGCGAGATGTGGTTGTAGATCAGCTCGGTCCAGCCGAGGTGGTCGAAGATGCGGTACGCGGCGGCCAGCTGCACGCGTGCCTCCCATTCTTCGGGGCGAAAACGCTCGGGCCGAACGAAGGCGGTGGGCGCAGGCGTTCTCGTCATGACGATCCTCGGGCAAGGGCGCCCGTCAAGCGTACTTCAACTCCGCCGTCTTGCCGCGGAACACCCGGTACGAATAGACGGTGTAGCCGGCGATCGCCGGAACCGAGATGCAGACGCCGACGAGGATGAATTTCAGCGACTCGGGGCTGCTTGCCGCCTGCCACACCGTGAGCCGGTCGATGACGACGAAGGGGTAGATGCTGTAGGCCAGGCCGAGGAAGCCGAAGAAGAAGACGGCGATCATCAGCACGAAGGGCAGCCAGCAGAGCTCGCCGCGAACGATGCGCGTTCCCAGCAGCGCGCGCACCGTGTAGAGCGCCGCACCGGTGGTGATCGGGATCGCCGACAGGGCGATGAATTCTGGCAGCACGAACCAGCGCTCGCGAACGGTGGCGCTGATCCACGGCGTCGCCATCGAGATGAGGACCATGCCGGCGACGACCGGCAGCCAGGCGAGCCGGGCCCAGTGGATCGCCTTTTCCTGCAGCTCGCCTTCGCTCTTCATGACGAGCCAGCACGCGCCCATCAGCACGTAGGCCATCGGCAGGGCGGCGGCGATGGCGGCGGCGAAGAGCGGGTAGTTCCAGCCCTCGCCGAAGCCGCTCACGTAGCGCCCGAGCATCCAGCCCTGCGCTACCGAGGCGAGCGTCGAGCCGGCGAAGAACAATCGATCCCAGGTCGGCTTGTGACCTTCCTTGGCCTTGACGCGAAAGTCGAAGGCGACGCCGCGCAGCGTCAGGCCGATCAGCATCAGCGCGACCGGAAGGTAGAGCGCCTGCAGGATGACGCCGTGTGCCTTCGGAAAGGCGATCAGGAGGACGCCGATGCCGAGGACGAGCCAGGTCTCGTTGGCGTCCCAGTAGGGGCCGATCGAGGCGACGAGCATGTCCTTTTCGGCCGGCGTCGCGCGGTGCATCAGCATGCCGACGCCGAGGTCGTAGCCGTCGCTGACGACATAGACGAGCATCGACACGCCCATCAACGCCATGAAGATCAGCGGCAGCGAGGCGTCGAAGCTGAGCAGTGTCATGTCGGTTCCCCTACGCCGCGTGGCCCTGAGCCGCCGGGCCGGACGTCGCGTCGCGTTCCGCGCCCGCGGCGTCGACCGGTGCCTCGGGCTTTTCCGCCAGGTACTTGAGCACGCCGACGTACGCCACGATGAGAGCGACATACAGCGTCACGTAGAGCGCCAATGTCAGCGCGATCATCGGCGCCGGGATGGAAGAGGCGACGTCGGCGGTACGGATGAGCCCGAAGACGATGAACGGCTGGCGGCCGATCTCGGTCACGTACCAGCCGCAGACGGTGGCGAGCCAGCCGGCAAAGGTCATCGCCGCGAACACGCCCAGGAGCCGCCGCGGCAGCCGCGCCGCGTCCCAGCCGGCACGGCGATAGAGCCAGGTGCCGGCCCAGCTCGTCGCCAGCATCAGCACGCCGATCCCGACCATCGCACGAAAGGCGAAGAAGAGCGGCGCGACCGGCGGGTGCCGGCCGACGAACTCGTTCAGGCCCTTGACCTCGCCGTCGGCCGAATGGGTCAGGATCAGGCTGCCGAGCTTCGGGACGGCGACCTCGAGATGGTTGCTGC
>DATMGW010000175.1:0-11897 GCA_035555295.1 Caldimonas sp. | reverse complement strand
CGAATAGTGTTCATCGCGCAGCGTCTTCATCAGCTGCGGCACGACGTGCGGTGCTCGCGGCAACAGGCCGACGCGCAGCGATTCCGAAGCGATGATCCGGTCGAGCTCCTCGAGCAGGCGCGAGACGTTGGCGGGAGGCGGCGAGCCCGGGCTCGGCGCGGCGGGCACGCCCACCATCCAGCAGAAGAACCGGACCCGCCGTTCTTCGAGCGCCCGGCCGTCGTCTTCGGCTGCCTCACGACGCTCGCTCGATGCGGTCGCAGGCTCTGGGCCCGAGTCTGCCGACGAGGCCGGGCGGTCGGGCCGCAACGCAGCGGCCGGCATCGCCGGGGGCGCCGCGGCGGTGGTCTGGCGACTCGTCGGGCGGCCCGACACCGGCGATTCGGCCGAGGTCGAATCGGGTCGCCCCCACGTCAACGGATTCCATCAACGCGCCAACGACTTCGAAGCCTTGCCGGATGCCTGCAACAGGCGAAGTATCGCCAACGCTGAGCGCGCTACCAAATCCGGCCGTCGCTGCCGGCTCAGCCGAGGGCGTGCAGCACGGCGAGCCAGAGCGGCGCCGTCGCGACGAAGCCGAGGGTCGAGACGACGATCGCCGTGCTCGCCTCGCCCGGCAGCGTCTCGTAGCGCTGCGCGAAGATGAGCGCGTTGCTGCCGACCGGCAGCGCCGCCATCATGACGACGATTGCCAGGGGCACGCCGGCCAGGCCGAGCACGCCGTGCGCGAACGCGAGCACCGCGAGCGGCTGCACGACGAGCTTGATGACCGAGAGGACGATCGCGCCGCGCATCGCGCCGCGGACGCCGTAGTGCGCGAGCGAGACGCCGATCAGGATGAGGCACAGTGGCACCACCGCCTGGCCGAGCGTTTGCAGGATCTCGTCGACGAAGCCGGGCAGGGCCAGGCCCGACGCGTTCCAAGCCAGCCCGGCGAGGACGGGCAGGACGACAGGATGGACGATCGTGTGGCGCGCCGTCGTCGCGAGCATACGCACGAGGTGTGCGCCGTCCGGGTCAGTGCGCCTGCGCTCGCGAGCGAGGTCGAGCTCGACGAGCGCGGTCAGGGCGGTCAGCAGAGTCAGCGAATGCAAGCTGACGAGGGTGACGTGGATCGCCAGGCCGGCTTCGCCGAACAGCGCCGCGGCGAGCGGGATGCCGATCTGCACCGCGTTGCCGTACGACGCGGTGATGGCGCGAACGCTCGGCCCCGCCGGCGTGTCGTCCGCGCCGCTGCGGCGCAGGCGCTCGACGCCGTAGACGACCCCGATCAGCACGAGCGACGGCACGAAGAAGGCGAGCAGCACGTTCGCGTCGAGATGCCGGAGATCGATGCGCGCCGCGGTGCGAAAGAGCAGCGCCGGGACGAAGATGTAGAAGGCGGCGCCGGCCAGCGTTCGTGCCGGGTCGCCGCTGCCGAGGCGGCCGCTGCGCGCGACGATCCAGCCGATCGCTACGATCGCGAAGATCGCGAACAGCTTGACGAAGACCAGCGGCGACATGGGGGCGCAGTATCGGCGACAGAATCCGCGACGACCTTGCGCCCGAGCCCGCCCCGATGACGATCGCTACGCCCCGCGTCGTCGAGCGCACGCCGAAAATGCGCATGGCGAAGGCTCCGTCACGTCGCGGCACGACCGATCCGGGAGACTACTTTGGCCAACGCGCAGGAAGCGCTTCTTCAATTGTTCTACGGGCGGTGGCGAAGCCAGACGCGCAGGTGTTGCTCGAGGTAGTACGCGCTGCACCCCGGCGTCGTCGCGACGTGCGCACCCGCGTCAGGCAGCGACGACGCGGTCGCGCCCTTGGGCCTTGGCCTGGTAGAGCAGCTCGTCGGCTTGGGCCAGGAGGGCGTCGGCGTCGAGCGGCGTCCGGCCCGAAGCCAGGCCGATGCTCAGCGTCACCGCGAGCTCGGCGTGCACGTCCTGCCACGGATGCGCGCGCACGACCTCGCGCAACCGCTCGCAAGCGCGCAGCGCGGCGTCGGCCGGCGCGTGGCGCAAGACGATGACGAACTCTTCTCCGCCCATGCGAACGATCTGGTCCTCGGGCCGACAAGCACCACGCAGGAGCCCGGCGATCTCGACCAGGACGCGGTCGCCGACGGCATGCGAAAAGCGGTCGTTGATCTGCTTGAAGGAGTCGAGGTCGAGCAGCGCCATCGCCACCGGCTCGTCCCGGCTCGCCGCCAGCATCTGCGCCGCCTCCTCGAACATGCGCCGATTGCCCAGGCCGGTGAGCGCATCGGTGCGCGCGGCGGCGGATTGGCGCTGCGCTTCGTCGACCAGGGCCTGGTGCTTGACCTCGTTGGCTTGCGCGCGTTGCCGTTCACGCGCGATCGACTGGCGGGCCCGCTCCATGCCCTGCTGCGCCTCCACCACGCGCAGCCGCGCTTCGCCCTGCGCTCGCGCCAGGTCGAGCCGCATGCTGGCAGCACGACGCACCGCCCGCAGCGCCTCGTGGTATCGACCGCAGGCCTCCTCCGCCTCGGACAGCCGGTCGAGCTGGTGCGGCACGTCGGCCAGGTAGCCGAGCTCCTCGTCGGCGGCGATGCCTTGCGCGATCAGGACGGCGGCGCGCTCGTGCCGGCCGCGATGCATCTCGAGCTCGCCTTCGAGCTGGATGGCGACGCCGCGAAATCTGCGCAGGCTCTTCGTTTCGGTCGGCAGCAGCGCCAGCTGCGCCTGCAGCTCGCGGAATATCGCCTCGGCCTCGTCGAGCCGACCCAGCAAGGTCAGCGCCTCGACGTTGTTGATTGGCGTGAACAGTGCCTCGGTCCGGGTCGTCGCGACGCGGGCGGCCATCGCGTTCAGGCGCAGGTGCCGGCGCAGCAGGGCACCGCGGCGGAAGGCGGGCGTCTGCGGACGGCGCGCTTCGTCGCTGCAGCAAGCGCCCCGGTTGACATAGCAAAACCACAGCTGTTGCCCGCTGCCGGGAACGCCGCGCGCCTCGCGCGCCAGTTGCCGGTAGGTGGCCTGCGCCTGCTCGTGGTGGGCGAGCTTGGTCTGCGTTACCGCCAGGGCGTTCAGCGCCTGCAGGCGGAGCTCGCCGGCCGGCAAGGCCTGTGCGTTGCGGTAGGCCCGCTCCGCGTACTTGACCGCCTGGTCGGGCAGGCCGAGCCCGACCAGATTTCGGGCGATGTTGCTTTCGATGCGCGTGAGATCGGCCAGACCTGCGCCGGCGCGGCGCGCCGCTTCGAGGGCCTGCAGGCGCAGCTCGAGCGAGGGCCGAAGGTCGTCGTCATTGCTGCGGCGCAGCGCCAGGGCGTCGAGGCCGCGGTAGAGCGCGTTGTCGTCAGGCTCGTTGCGGGCGCGCTCGACGGCAGCCAGCAAAAGCTGCTCGGACCGCACCGCGTCGGCTTCGGCAAGGGCTTGCCTCAGCATGACCGCGGCGCTGAAAGACATGTCCGTCTGCTCGGTCCCTGACACGACCTCCCCCTTGTCCGCCGTCCCGTTCACGCGTCGGCCTCGGGTCGTCGGCGACATGAAGGCGCGGACGACGCGGGCTGCGACCGGGCCTGCAGGTCTTGCAACGCCGATGCATTCTTATCGGGCGCAGCACTGGAAACTGAAGTCCGCGGCGCGGCGAATCCGGTTGACATGCAAGCATTTGCTTGCACAAGGTCGATTCGCCTATCGCCGCCGGCTGCGCCTCAGGAGACGGTGCCCCCCGCGCCATCGCCGGGTCGCCTCGCGAGCACGTCGGGCGCCGCCTGCTCGTAGCGGCGGGCGATGCGCAACACGCCGAGATCGTCGCGCGGCCGGCCGATGAGCTGCATTCCGGCGGGCAGGCCGGCCGCGTTGAACCCGACCGGCACGCTGATCGCGGGAAGCCCGGCGAACGTGGCGATGACGACGACCTCCATCCAGCGGTGGTAGGTGTCCATCGTCCGGCCGGCGATCTGCTTCGGCCAGCGCTCTTCGATGGCGAAGGGCCAGACCTGCGTCGTCGGCAGGGCGAGGAAATCGACGTGCTCGAACAGCCCGAGCACGTGCTGATGGAACGCCGTTCGCTCGACGCTCGCGGCCATGATTTGCGGCGCCGAAAGGAGCGCGCCCTGGTCGTGCTCCCAGAGCGCTTCGGGCTTGACGAGGGCGCGGTTCGCCGGGTTCTTCAGATGCGGCGCGAGGCGGCCGTTGACGAGCCAGTGGCGCAGCGTCAGCCACGCTTGCCAGATGCGCTCGGGGGCAAAGCCGAGCGCCAACGGCTGGGCCGTGCAACCGCTGCCGACGAGACGCGCCAGCCCGCTTTCGCAGACCTCGACGATGCCGGGCTCGACCGCCAGGTAGCCGCCCAGATCGCCGAGCCAGCCGATGCGCGGGCGCGCCCCGTCGCCTGAAGTCGCGCCATCGAGCCGCGCCGCGAACGACGCTTCGCTGGCCAGCGAGAGCGGCGCGCGCTCGTCGTAGCCGGCCTGCACGTCGAGGAGCAGCGCGAGGTCGCGCACCGTGCGCGCCATCGGCCCTTCGGTACCGAAGTGGGTGACCCAGGCGTCCTGCACGGGCCAAGCCGGAACGCGGCCCTGGCTCGGGCGAAAGCCGTAGACGTTGTTCCACGCCGCCGGATTGCGCAGGCTCCCCATCGAGTCGCTGCCGTCGGCCACAGGCAGCATCCGGGTGGCCAGCGCGACGGCGGCACCGCCGCTGCTGCCGCCGGCCGACTTCGTCGCATCGAAGGCGTTGCGCGTCGCTCCGAAGACCTCGTTGAAGGTATGCGAGCCGAGGCCGAACTCCGGCGTGTTGGTCTTGCCGATGACGATGCAGCCGGCCGCCTTCATGCGTTGCACCATCAGCGCGTCGGATGCGGGAACGAAGTCCTTCAGGATCGGCGAGCCGAAGGTCGTGCGGATGCCGGCCGTCGGCACGACGTCCTTGATCGCTTGCGGCAGGCCGAAGAGAAACGATGGCGGCGTGTCGTCGACGCTGCTGCGCACGAGCTCGAGATCGCAGCGCTCGGCTTCGCGCAGCAGCTCGTCGCCGTCGCGCAGGCTGACGATCGCGTTGTGCTTCGGATTGATCGCGTCGATGCGATCGAGAAAGGCCCGCATCACATCGCGGCATGAGACTTCGCCTTCGCGGATCGCTGCCGCGAGCTCGTGCGCCGCGAGGTCGGTGAGCGTGCTCATGGCGCCCCCACGCTGGCAGCGCTCATCGCGAGCCGTACATCATCTGTCGCGCGATCGCCGATTTCAGCGGGCCGAGCGCCTGCAGGGCGGCGATCCCGAGCCCGCGCGCGGCGCCGGCGCCGGGCAGGCGCCAGGTGAAGCTGCGGGCGAGGAAATCGGTCGCGGCGATCATCGCCCAGCGGTCGGGTGCGCGCTGCCATTCGAGCCGGCGCAGCACGGCGTCGACGTCGCGACGCCAAGCCAGCGATCGCACCAGCTCGAACGCATCGCGCATGCCGAGGTTGAGCCCCTGGCCGGCAACCGGGTGCAGCGTCTGCGCGGCGTTGCCGATGCGCACGATGCGGCCGTCGGTCAGGGTCCGCTCGACGCTCAGGCCGAGCGGGAAATCCTTCAGCGGCGAGACCGATGCGAGACGCGGTGTCGACGGATGAAAGATCGTGTTCAGCACGGTGACGCGCTGCGCCGCGACGAGCTCGCGCACCGGGTCGTCGGCGCTGTCGACGCACCAGACGAGCCCGGCGCGGCCGTCCTGCAACGGCAGGAGCGCCGCCGGTCCGTGCCGGGTGAAGCGCTCGTAGGCGATGCCCTTCGTTCCGCTCGATGATGGCGCGCCCGCCGCCGGCGCCTCGAAGGTCACCGTGCCGACCCAGGCCGTCTGCCGGTAGTCGTGGTGCAGCGCCGGGCGTCGCTCGCCGGCGACGAGCTCTCCGTTCGCCGCGCTCGCCAGGACGCCGCCTTCGGCGACGACGGCGAGATCGAAGCGCTCGGCGATGCCGGCGTCGACCTCGACTCCGCCGGCGACGTTCTTCAGCGCTACGACGCTTGCGCCGAAGCGGCTGACGAGGCGCTTCGGCTCGCGCCGCTCGGTCTCCAGCCACACCCGCTGCAGCGGCGCGACGATCGCGCCGTAGCTGAGCACGGCGCCGAGCATCGGCACGCCTTCGTCGGCGGCGCGGATCGTCAGCTCAGGCTCGCCAAAGCGCGACGCGAACGCGGCAAGCAGCGACGGCGCGTACTGCGAGACGTGCACTTCGTCGATGGGTTGCGCGCTCTCGGGCCGCCAGGCGCCGAGTCGTTCGAGCAGCTGGACGCTGCCGAGCGACAGGGCCAGGGTGCGGGGATCGCCCGACACGTCCTTGTTTGCAGGGCGCGAGTCGAAGAGCGCGATCTCGGCGTCGGGCAGCGCGTTCGCGGCATGCAAGGCCAGTGCCAGACCGACCGGGCCGGCGCCGACGACGGCAAGCCGCAGCGGTGTCGATTCGTTCATTCGCGCACACCCTTTCGAGGGATTGTTTTAGAGGAGCGCGGCGTATTATTCGCCGCACCCGAATGTTCGGGTCACTTCGATGGAGAGAGCGGCCATGGCGCTGATGGATTTCATCAAGAAACAGTTCATCGACATCATCGAGTGGACGGAAGACGGCGACGGCGTTCTCGCCTGGCGTTTCCCGATGGAAGACCGCGAGATCCAGAACGGCGGGTCGCTCACGGTACGCGAATCGCAGATGGCTGTCTTCGTCAACGAAGGCAAGGTGGCTGACGTGTTCGGTCCCGGCCGCTACACGCTGACGACGGCGACGCTGCCGATCCTCACCTACCTGCAGAACTGGGACAAGCTCTTCAAGAGCCCGTTCAAGAGCGACGTCTACTTCTTCAGCACGCGCCAGCAGATCGACCAGCGCTGGGGAACGAGCCAGCCGGTGACGATCCGCGACAAGGATTTCGGCGCCGTGCGCCTGCGCGCCTTCGGCAACTACGCTTATCGCATCGCCGATCCGCGGCTGTTCTACAACGAGATCTCGGGCACGCGCGAGCGCTACACCGTGAGCGACATCGACGGCCAGCTGCGCGGCCTGATGCTGCAGGACATCTCGAACGCGGTCGGTGCGAGCGGCACGCCGTTTCTCGACCTCGCCGCCAACCAGGTCGAGTTCGCGAAAGCCCTGCAGACGGCGGCCGCACCGGCCTTCGAAAAGCTCGGCCTGAAGCTCGAGATGGTGACGATGCAGAACGTCTCGCTGCCCGACGAGCTGCAGAAGATCCTCGACCAGAAGATCGGCATGGGCATGGTCGGCGACACCGCCAAGTTCATGCAGTACCAGACGGCGCAGTCGATCCCGGCGCTCGCCGCGGGCGCGGCCAACGGCGGTGGCGGCGGCATCGTCGGCAGCGCGGTCGGCCTCGGCGCCGGCGTCGCGCTCGGGCAGGTGATGGCCAGTCAGCTCGGCCAGGGTCTCGCCTCCTCTGCGCCCGGTGCGCCCGCAGCTGTTGCGGGCGCGGCAGCTGCGTCGGGCGTCAAGCCGGAAGACGTGATGGCGACGCTCGAGCGCCTCGCCGACTTCAAGACCAAAGGTATCCTGACCCAGGAAGAATTCGACGCGAAGAAGGCCGAGCTGCTGAAGAAGCTGGCCTGAGCAGATGTCGATGATGTAGAAGCGGGGTCGCGTCGACCCCGCTCTTGCATATCCGCGTCGCCCCTTGGCCACCGATCCTTCACCCCAGCGCGCCTACCGCGCCCCGTGCCCGAACTGCGGCGCGCCGGTCGAGTTCCGCTCGGCGGCGGCGCCGTTCGCGGTCTGCAGCTTCTGCCGCTCGACGGTCGTTCGCGCCGGCGACCAGTTGCGCAAGATCGGCCAGAGCGCCGAGGTCTTCGACGACCATTCGCCGTTGCAGCTCGGTGCCGCCGGCAAGTACCAGGGCGCGCACTTCACGCTCGTCGGGCGGCTGCAGTACCGTTACGCCGAAGGCACCTGGAACGAATGGCACGCGCTCTTCGAGACCGGTCCGGAACTGCAGAAGTCGGGGTGGCTGTCGGAAGACAACGGCCGCTTCGTCGTCGCTTTCGATGCGCCGCTGCAGACGCCGGTGCCGCCACCCGAACGGCTGCAGCCCGGCGCGCCGCTGACGGTCAACGGCGAGAGCTGGTCGGTCGCCTCGGTCGTCGCGGCCAAGCTGATCGCGGCACAGGGCGAGCTGCCGAGGCGGCCGAACCTCGAGCGCGGCTTCGTCGTCGCCGACGTGCGGAGCAGCCGCGGCGACGTCGGCACGATCGACTACACCGATCCGGCGCATCCGGGCTGGTCGGTCGGCCACTCGGTCTCGCTCACCGATCTGGCGATGACGGGCCTGAGCGAGGCCGGCGAGAAGACGCTGTCGGGGCGCTCGCTGCAGTGCCCGAACTGCGGCGCCGCCCTCGAGGTCAAGCTCGAGACGACGCAGTCGATCGTCTGCCATCAATGCAAGTCGGTCGTCGACGTCTCGCAGGGCGTCGGCGGCGACCTCGCCTACTACAAGCAGACGAACAGCGCCGAGCCGCAGATTCCGCTCGGAACGGTCGGAACGATCGCCTTCGGCGGCAAGCAGCCGCTGCCGTGGCAGGTGGTCGGCTACGTCGAGCGCTGCGAGGTCGGCGCCGGCGGCGACGACGAGCAGACGTTCTGGCGCGAATACCTGCTCTACCACCGCATCGAGGGCTTTGCCTTCATCGTCGACGCGCAGGACGGCTGGAGCTGGTCGATTCCGATCACCGGTGCGCCGCAATCGTTCGGCGAAAGCGTCAAGTACCAGGACGTTCTCTATCGCAAGCTCTACGACTACGGCGGCAAGGTCACCTATGTCCTGGGCGAGTTCTACTGGCAGCTGACGCGCGAGCAGCGCACCGCCAACAGCGACTACATCGGCACCGGCGCGGCCTCGGCCAAGCGCCTGAACCGCGAGCAGACGGCGGGCGAGGGCACGCAGGAGGTCGTCTGGTCGGCGGGCGAGACGCTCTCGGCCGACGCCGTGCTCGCCGCCTTCCGGCTCGGCCCCGACAAGCGC
Organism: Caldimonas sp.; assembly: GCA_035555295.1. GTDB lineage: Bacteria > Pseudomonadota > Gammaproteobacteria > Burkholderiales > Burkholderiaceae_C > Schlegelella_A. The sequence continues at coordinate 2,953 of DATMGW010000175.1, read as the reverse complement.
GCCGCCTTGCAGCGCGATTCGCTGCCGACCGCGTTCCACGCCTCGTCGCCGCTCGTCAAGGTCGTCTTCTGGATCTTCATCGTAATTCTCGTTTTGCTCCTGTTTCGCTGCAGCGGCGGCGGCCCCGGCGATTGCAGCGAGGTGCGCAACACTTTCGGCGGGGCTTCACAGGAATACCAGAGCTGCCTGAACAACCAGCGCAGCGGCAGCGGCTACCGGAGCGGCGGCGGCGCGTTCGGCGGCTTTTCGAGCGGCGGAGGCCACAAGTAGCGGCGCGCGTCGATCATCATCCACAACTCGTCAGCAGCAGGAGCACTCTCATGATGGGACTCGAATGGTTGAAGCCCGAGATCGTCTTCGGATCGATCCTCTACGCCGTCATCGGCGTCGTCATCTTCTGGCTGTGCTTCCTCATCGTCGACAAGATCACGCCCTACCACCTGTGGGATGAGATCGTGAACAAGAAGAACACGGCGCTGGCGATCGTCGTCGGCTCGATGGCGATCGCCATCGGCATGATCGTCGCGGCGGCGGTGCATGGGTGAGTGATCCAGCGCGAGTCGAGGCCGATCGGGCCTCGATCCGCCCGGCCGAGGTCGCGCTCCTCGCCTCGGTCTTCATCGTCGCCGCCTGCGGGCTCGTCTACGAGCTCGCCGCCGGCACGCTCGCGAGCTACCTGCTCGGCGATTCGATCCTGCAGTTCTCGACCGTCATCGGCACGTACCTGTTCGCGATGGGCGTGGGCTCCTGGCTGTCGCGCTTTCTCGAGCGCCAGCTCGTCGCCCAGTTCCTGCGCATCGAGCTGCTCGTCGGCTTGATCGGCGGCCTCATGCCGGGGGCGCTGTTCGCGCTGCAGTCGGTCGCGACGCCGTCGTTCCGCTTCGCGCTTTACGCTCTCGTCCTCGCCGTCGGCGTCCTCGTCGGCCTCGAGATCCCGCTCGTCATGCGCATCCTCAGGCGCTACGCGGGGCGCGGCAACGGCGGCGGACTGAGGACGCTCGTCTACCAGGTCCTCACCTTCGACTACCTCGGCGCTCTCGCAGTCTCGATCGCCTTTCCGCTGCTCCTCGTGCCGCAGCTGGGACTGATCCGTACCGGCGCCTTCTTCGGCCTCATGAACGCCGGCGTCGCCGTCTGGGCGCTGTGGCTCTTTCGCGGCGAGCTGCGCCGGGTCGGCGCGCATGCGGCCGCTTCGGTCGCGACGATCGCGGCGCTCGTCTTCGCCTTCGTCTTCGCCGATCACGTGACGACCTGGGCCGAGGACCGCTTCTACGCCGACCACGTCCTCTACAGCGAGTCGAGCCCCTACCAGCGCATCGTCATCACGGCCAGCCACGCCGGCGTTCGGCTCTTCCTCAACGGCAACCTGCAATTCCATTCGCGCGACGAGTACCGCTATCACGAGGCGCTGGTCCATCCGGCGCTCGCGGCGACGGTCGCGCCGCGCCGCGTCCTCGTCCTCGGCGGCGGCGACGGGATGGCGGTGCGCGAGATCCTGAAGTACCCGAGCGTCGAGCGTGTGACGCTGGTCGAGCTCGACCCGCACATGACGCGGCTCTTCTCGACCGAGCCGCTGCTGCGCGGGCTCAACGCCGATTCGCTGCTCTCGCCGAAGGTCGCCGTCGTCAACGCCGACGCTTTCGCCTGGCTCGAGCAGCACGACGACATGTACGACGCAATCGTCGTCGACTTCCCCGACCCGACCAACTTCTCGATCGGCAAGCTCTACACGAAGACCTTCTACGAGCTCGTCGACCGGCACCTCTCGGCGAGCGGCTACGCCGTGATCCAGACGACCTCGCCGCTGATCGCGAGGAAGAGCTTCTGGACGGTCGTCGCGACGCTCGAGGCCGCGGGTCTGTCGACCGTGCCGTACCACGCGCACGTGCCGAGCTTCGGCGAATGGGGATTCATCATCGCCAGCCGCCGGCCATACAGGCAGCCGGCGACCCTGCCGCCGGGGCTGCGCTTCCTCAGCGTCGCCGGCCTGCCCGCGCTGTTCGACTTTCCGCCCGACATGGCGCGCGTTCCGGCCGAGGTCAATCGCCTGTCGAACCAGGTCCTGGTCCAGACCTTCGAAGACGAATGGGGCCAGGTGCAGCGGTGAGCGGGCCGACGCGGCGCGACGTCCTCGCCGCCGGCTCGGCGGCGGCCCTCGCCGCCCTCGCCGGCTGCGGGCCGCGGCGCGAAGGGAGCTACGTCGGCACCTGGGTCGGCGCGTCGGTCGAGCGCGGCCACCTGCTGCGCAGCGGCGTGGCGGCGGCGTCGAAGTCGGGTGCCATGCCGGGCCCGGCGTCAAGTCGCCGTGCCGGCGCGCTCGTCGTCGGTGCCGGCATCGCCGGACTGGCCGCGGCGCGGGCGCTGACGAAGGCCGGCGTCGACGACGTGCACGTCCTCGATCTCGAAGACACGGCCGGCGGCAACAGCCGCGGATACGCGATCGCCGGCATGCGCTGCCCGCTCGGCGCGCACTACCTGCCGGTACCCGGCGACAGCGCAGTCGAGGTGATCGAGCTTCTCGAAGAGCTCGGCGTGCGCCAGACGCTACAAGGCCGCGCCGTCTACGACGAGCGCGTGCTGTGCCACACCCCGCAGGAGCGCCTCTTCATCGCCGGCGCCTGGCGCGACGGCCTGCTGCCGCCGGTCGAAGCGCTGCCGACGGCGCAGCGTGCACCCACGCTCGTCGCGTATCGCGCCTTCGCCGCCGCGGTCGAGGAAGTGGGCGCGCGCGACGCCTTCGCGATTCCGACCGCGCGCTCGCGCTGGAGCGACGCGCTCGACGCGCTCGACGCGACGAGCTTCGCCGCCTGGCTCGACGGCCGCGGCCTCGTCGCGCCGGCCCTGCGCTGGTATCTCGACTATTGCTGTTGCGACGACTACGGTGCCGCCAGCGCGCAGGTCTCGGCCTGGGCCGGCCTCCACTACTTCGCGAGCCGGCACGGCTTCCATGCAC
>DATMGW010000174.1:0-14969 GCA_035555295.1 Caldimonas sp. | reverse complement strand
GCTGCGGCCATTGCGTGCGTGCCGTGACCGAGGCGGTGAAGGCGGCCGACCCGAAAGCCGCGGTTGCCGTCGACCTGGCGGCGCTCAGCGTCAAGGTCGAATCCGCGGCGCCGCGCGAAACGCTCGCCGCCGCGCTCGCCGAAGCCGGCTACCCACCGAGCTAGATCGAAGAATCCTCGGGCTCAGAAGCCGCGAGAGAGGCCGTAGCGAGCGGCTCGAGGTTGCGGCGAGAAACGCAGCCATAAGGGTAGTACGGCGAGCATCGCAGTCGCAACATCGGGCCGCGCCGTAGGTCTATTCACGGCTTCTCAGATGCAGCGCCCGCCGTCGACCTCCATCGCCACGCCGGTGATCATCGACGCCTCGTCGCTGCACAGGAAGCATGCCGCGTTGCCGAGGTCTTCGGGCGTCGAGAAGCGGCCGATCGGGATCGTCGCGAGAAACTTCGCGCGCATCTCGGGCGTGTCTTCGCCCATGAAGGTCTTGAGCATCGGCGTCTCGCCCGCCACCGGGTTGAGGGCGACGACGCGGATCCCGAACGGCGCGAGCTCGACGGCCATCGCTCGCGTCGCCGTGATGACCCAGCCCTTGCTCGCGTTGTACCAGCACAGGCGCGGCCGCGGGCTGACGCCGGCCGTGCTCGCGACGTTGAGGATCACGCCCTTCTTCTGCACCTTGAAGCGCGGAACGACTTCGCGCGCCGCGAGGTAGATCGCCTTCACGTTGACGGCGAGGAGGCGATCGAACTCGGCTTCGTCGAGCGATTCGAGCGGCTGCGGCAGGTGCCCCATGCCGGCGTTGTTGACGAGGAAGTCGAGGCCGCCGAAGCGAGACTGCGCCGCGGCGACCATCGCCTTGACGTCGGCGGCGCTCGTCACGTCGGCACGCACGGCAAAGGCGGCGTCGCCGAGCCGCGCGGCCGCGCGCGCGGCGCCTTCGCCGTCGCGGTCGGCGACGATCACCTTCGCACCCTCGGCGACGAACTTCTTCGCGATGCCTTCGCCGAAGCCCGACGCGGCACCCGTGACGATGGCGATCTTTCCTTCGAGTCGCATGGCTCGTGTCCTTTCCTTTTCAACCATGGTGGATCGCCACCATCTTCAGCGTCGAGAAGCCGTACAGCGCCTCGAAGCCCTTTTCGCGGCCATGGCCCGAGTGCTTGACGCCGCCGAACGGCAGCTCGATGCCGCCGCCCGCGCCGTAGTTGTTGACGAAGACCTGACCGCACCGCAGCGCCCGCGCAACGCGCAACTGGCGCCCGCCGTCGCGAGTCCAGACGCCGGCGACGAGGCCGTACTTCGTGCCGTTGGCGATGCGGATCGCCTCGGCCTCGCCGTCGAAGGCGATCAGCACCTGGACCGGGCCGAAGATCTCTTCCTGCGCGAGCACGTGGTCGGCGGGAACGGCGTCGACGAGCGTCGGCCGCACGTAGTGGCCGCCGCGCGGCGCGTCGTCGACGATCGTCCCTTCGGCCGCGAACACGAGGCCGCCGTCGCGGGCGAGGCCGAGAAAATGCTCGATGACCCCGCGCTGCCGGCGCGAGATGACCGGGCCGAGGTCGAGGTCCGCCGCCGCCGGGCCGACGCGCAGGGCCCGGTAGCGCTCCGCCATCTTCGCCCGCACCTCGTCGTAGACGCTGCGCTCGACGAGGATTCGCGACGCCGCCGAGCACGTCTGCCCGGCGTTCTGGATCCCGGAATTGACGAGGAAGGGCAAGGCCGCGTCGATGTCGGCGTCGGCGAAGACGATCTGCGGGCTCTTGCCGCCGAGTTCGAGCGTCACAGGGACGGCGTTCTTCGCCGCGGCAGCCTGCACGAGGGCGCCGGTAGCCACCGACCCCGTGAACGACAGGTGATCGATTCCCGGATGCGCCGCGAGCGCGGCGCCCGCCTCCTCGCCGAGGCCGGCGACGATGTTGAGCGCGCCGGCGGGCAGGCCGACCTCGGCGCACAGGTGCGCGAACGCGAGCACCGTCAGGCACGCTTCCTCGGCGGGCTTGAGGACACAGGCGTTGCCCATGGCGAGCGCAGCGCCGACGCTGCGCCCGACGATCTGCATCGGGTAGTTCCACGGGACGATGTGCCCGGTCACGCCGTGCGGCTCGCGCAGCGTCAGCGCGGTGTAGCCGGCGGCGAACGGCAGCGTCTCGCCGTGGATCTTGTCGCAGGCGCCGCCATAGAACTCGAAGTAGCGGGCCAGCGCGACGGCATCGGCGCGCGCCTGCTTCAGCGGCTTGCCGACGTCCTGCACCTCGAGCCGCGCCAGCAGCTCGATGTTCTCCAGCACCTTGCGGCCGATCGCCGCCAGCGTGCGGCCGCGTTCGAACGCGCTCATCCGCCCCCAGCCGCTCCACTCGCCCGGCTCGAGCGCGCGCCGCGCCGCCGCCACCGCGGCGTCGATGTCGGCGGCGCCGCCGCGGGCGATGCGCGCGAGCTCCGAACCGTCGGACGGGTTCTCGAGGGCCAGCGTCTGGCCGCCGGCGGCGGCGCGCCACTCGCCGCCGATCAGGATGCGGTCGGTCGCGAAGGGAATGAAGCCATCGGTCGGAATGTTCATGCGCATCTCCTGGGAGCAAGCCCGGACGGCTTTGCGCCATCATAAGAACCTGCCCGCCGAGCCCCCGGCAGCATCGAAGGCCACGCCATCGGCTTCTTCCTCTTCAAGCGCTTCGCGAGCTTCGTGCTGACGCTGCTCGCCGCCTCGGTCGTCATCTTCACGGTGCTCGACGTGCTGCCCGGCAACGCCGCCGAAGTGATGCTCGGCGAGAGCGCGACGCCGGAATCGGTGGCTGCGCTGTCGGCCAAACTCGGGCTCGACCGGCCCGCGCCGGCGCGCTACGCCGACTGGATGAAGGGCCTGGCGAGCGGCGAGCTCGGCACAAGCATCGCCTACGACACGCCGATTGCCCAGCTCGTCGCCGAGCGACTCGTCGTCACCGCTCCACTGGCGCTGCTGGCGATGGCGCTGACGACGCTGCTCGCCTTCACGCTGGGCCTGTACGCCGCGTCGCAGCACGGCCGCGCCGGCGACGTCGGCATCATGACGGCCAGCCAGGTCGGCATCGCGATCCCGAACTTCTGGTTCGCAATCCTGCTCATCCTCGTCTTCGCCGTGAAGCTGCGCTGGTTCTCGGCCGGCGGCTTTCCCGGCTGGTCTGAGGCCGACGGCGGCGGCGTCGGCCCGGCGCTGCGCGCGCTCGTCCTGCCGGCCGTCGCACTGGCCGTCGTGCAGTCGGCGATCCTGGCGCGCATCGTCCGCTCCGCCGTCCTCGACGTGCTGCGCGAAGACTTCGTTCGCACCGCGCGCGCCAAGGGCGCTACGCCGCGCGGCGTGCTGTGGGGACACGTGCTGCGCAACGCCATGGTCCCGGTGCTCACCGTGATGGGCCTGCAGTTCGCCAACCTGCTCACCGGCACCGTCGTCATCGAGAACGTCTTCTCGCTGCCCGGGCTCGGCCGCCTCGTCTTCCAGGCGATCGCCAACCGCGACCTGCTCGTCGTCCGCGACATCGTCATGCTGCTTGCGGCGATGGTCGTCCTCATCAACTTCATCGTCGACGTGCTCTACGTCGTCATCGATCCGCGCCTGCGCGTGCGTCGCGAATGAGCGCCGCCGGGCCGCCCCAAGGCGCGAGCGCCCCCTCGGGGGGCAGCGCAGCGGCAGCAGCCGCAAGCGTGGGGGCTGCATGAGCGGCAGGCACGCGCGCCGCCGCTGGCGGCAGGTGAACTTCGCGATCGGCGCCGCACTTGTCGCCGCGCTGCTCGCGCTCGCCCTGCTTTCCTTCGCCTGGACGCCGCACTCGGCGACCGATCTCGACATCCCGCACCGGCTGCAGCCGCCGAGCGCAGCGCACTGGCTCGGCACCGACGGCTTGGGCCGCGACATCGTCTCGCTGCTCATCGTCGGCAGCCGCGTCTCGATCGCGGTCGGCCTGATCACCGTCGGCATCGGCATGGGCTTCGGCGTCGCACTGGGCCTGCTCGCTGCCGTCAAGCGCGGCTGGGTCGAAGAGGCGGTGATGCGCCTGGCGGACTTCACCTTCGCCTTCCCGGCGCTGCTCTCGGCGATCATGCTGACCGCGATCTACGGGCCGGGGCTCGTGACCTCGATCGTCGCCATCGGCATCTTCAACGTGCCGGTGTTCGCGCGCATCACCCGCGCCAGCGCCCTGGTCGTGCGCTCGCGCGAATTCGTTCTCGCGGCGCGCGCGCTCGGCAAGGGCGAGTGGCGCATCACGGTCGAGCACGTGCTGCCGAACATCGCCGCGATCCTGATCGTCCAGGCGACGATCCAATTCGCGCTCGCCATCCTCGCCGAGGCCGCGCTCAGCTACCTGGGCCTCGGCACGCAGCCGCCGACGCCGTCGTGGGGGCGCATGCTCAACGAAGCGCAGCAGCAGCTCTTCCAGGCGCCGCAGCTGGCGGTCTACCCGGGCGTGGCGATCGCCCTCACGGTGCTCGGCCTGAATCTGATGGGCGACGGGCTGCGCGACATCTTCGATCCACGCCTGACGCGACGCCGTTGAGGCGGCCTGGGGCGGCCACGAACGGTCAGCCGCGTTCCCGAGGCGCTACTTGCAGGGGCCGAGGCGCTTCGCTCGGGAGGTCGAGCCTTGCGAGTCCGTCGACTCGAAACTGTCGCCGTGATAGGTCGTCGTGATCACGTTCGTCGCGCCGTTGCAGACCGAGGTGTAGACGATCTTGCCGCCGCTCAGCTGGATGTCCGAGAGCTTGCAGATCGACGGCGGGATGATCTTTTCGAGATAGACACGAACCGCCTTCGCGTCGCCGTTCATGGCGTCGGCGTCGCCCTGCGACATGCAGTTCGAGACCGTCCTCGATCGGCCCCCGCCCGTCCAGGTGCTTTCCCATTGGCCGGCATGGACGCGGTCGGCGGCGACCGCGGGCAGGGCGATGCAGACGAGGGCGATGGCCGCTATCGGGGCCAGCCGGGAGGGCATGTGCAAGGGGTCGTTCCCTTCGAGACGAGCCGCGGACTACGGCGATCGAAGACCCTCTGCTCAGGAAGGCGCTCGCGGCCGAGGATACGCTTGGCGCCAGGCGAGGCGGCGCAGGGTCTTTCGCCCGACCGCGGGGCTTCGACCGCCTGGGCCCGGCCCGGACCCTAGCCCGTTACAGGGACTTCCGAAGTAGTCAACAGATTGCGTTCTCACTGGTTTTTTGATGATGCGTTGACGTGTTTGGGAAGCGGTTGAGACAGAGAACAGACTGCCACTCTACAGACGGCCTTGTTGCACCCGAGCGCGTGTGCGCCGTGGGGTGCGGACCCAGATGCGAACCGCTCAGCGGGGCTCCATTCCTATCGCGTGGTCACTGCCGATCGAGTGCCACCAAGGGTTAGTCGAGCTTGCCCGCTGCCGCTCTTCCACGGTCCTCACATCGCGCGCATCAGCACGACGACCGCGTAGGTCATGAAGGCGAGCCAGGCGACCGTGAAGGCGATCGTTCGCGCCATGAACTGCTTGAAGCCCGTGATGTGGACGACCGCATGGACCAGGCGTGCGTAGAAGTAGATCGCGGCGCAGGTCGCGGTCAGCGAGGTCGAGACGCCGACGACCTGGGCGATCAGCACGACCGCGACGAACGGAGCGATGTTCTCGACCGCGTTCAGGTGCGCGCGGTTGGCGCGGTTGACCCAGGCGGGCAGCGGCGCGGACGGCGCCACGACGTAGTCCTCGGGCTTCAGCGGCCCGCGCGAGGTGGCGTAGCCGATCACCACCGGAATCCAGAGGACCCCGGTGAGGATCGCCGTCAGCAATAGGTAGAAAAGCTCGGTCTTCATGTCTGCCTCCCATGATGGACGGTTCGGACGGGATGCCCGCCGCCTCGGGGCGCAACCATACTCCGGAGGGCGCGGTCGCACCACGCGAGTCCTCCCGCGGTGCGAACGGGGACTAGGAGTCTGGGCGGCAGAAGGATCGAAAAATGATCATCCGAAATTCGACCTCTCAGAATGGCACAGGATCGATTATTTCGAAGCAACCAAGGGGTCAGGGACCCCTGAAATTGCCACTCTGTGCGGCACGCGTCTTCTGCCGCCCAGACTCCTAGGGTTCCGTTCCGCGGACTACCGCAGCGCCGACGGCAACGCTTGCGCGAGGTCGTCGTAGACGGTGCGCACCAGCGGGTTGGAGCGGATCTCGCGGTGCACGGCGAGCCAGCAGGGCAGCGACGGAATCGCCAGCGCCGGCAGCACCCGCACGACGCCCGGGCATTGCCTGACGACGTAACCGGCGACGAAGCCGACTCCGGCGCCCTCGGCGACGAGCCGCGTATAGGCGACCTGGTCGTCAGTGCGCAACGCGAAGTCGGCGCGCGACAGGGTCACGCCGAGCGCGGCGAAACCGCGCACGATCGTATCGTCGCGATCGAAGCCGATCAGGCGGTGCGCGAGCAGGTCCTCCGGCTCTTTCAGCGGCGGCGCTTTCGCGAGGTAGCTTTCGTGCGCCGCCGCGACGATCTCGATCTCGCCGACCTTCTTCGCGATCAGCGAGCCCTGCGCCGGCCGCACCATGCGCACGGCGATGTCGGCTTCGCGACGCAACAGGTTGCTCAGCTCGTTCGATCCGACGAGCTCGATCTCGATTCCCGGGTGACGCCGCTGCAGCCGCACCAGCACGCGCGGCAGCAGCCAGGTCGCGGCGACCTGGCTCGTCGTCACGCGGACACTGCCGCGAGTCGCCGCGCGGGAGCGGGCGACGCCGCCGGCCAGGGCGATCGCGCCGGCCTCCATCTGCCGCGCCGCCGCGGCGATGGCGAGTGCGGCGGCGGTCGGCGTGACGCCGCGTCCGGTGCGCTCGAACAACGCCGCGCCGAGCTGCGACTCGAGCTCGGCGACGTGGCGACTCAGCGTCGGCTGCTGCGCGCCGCTCTGCCGCGCCGCGGCCGTGACGCTGCCGGCGTCGAGGACGGCGAGAAAGCTGCGCACCAACGTCCAGTCGAAGCCCGTCACGGTATGGCTGGTCATGCAAAAGTGTATCTCTTGCATGCAAGATTCGGCGTAGCAGCGCGCCGCCGCTTCGTCCACACTGACCGGCATCGCCGCTCGCGCCGCCTTCACCCGCACACAGGATTCCGCCATGACTTCCGCTTCCGCTCCCGTCGTCCTCATCCTCGGCGCCAACGGCCGTTTCGGCCTGGCCGCCGCCAAGGCTTTCGCCGCCGCCGGCTGGCGCGTCCTCGCCCAGGTGCGCCGCGCCGCCGCGGCCGGCATGCCGGCGCGCGCCGAGCTCGTCCGCGCGCCGCTCGAATCGCTCGCCGCGGCGCTCGCGGGCAGCCCGGTGCCGAGCGTCGTCGTCCACGCCGTCAACCCGATCTACACGCGCTGGGACGAAGAGGCGCTTCCTGCGGCGCGTGCCGGCATGGATCTGGCCGAGCGCCTCGGCGCCCGCTTCATGCTGCCCGGCAACGTCTACAACTACGGCGAAGCGATGCCGCCCCTGCTCGACGAAGCGACGCCGCAGCGGCCGACGACGGCCAAGGGGCGGATCCGCGCCGAGATGGAAGGCGAGCTCGAGCGCCGCGCCGATGCCGGGCGGTTGCGCTCGACCGTCATCACCGCCGGCGACTTCTACGGCGACGGCAACGGCAGCTGGCTCGACCTGGCCATCGTCAAGCCGATCAAAAAGGGCCGCCTCGACTACCCGGGCGACCTCGACACCATGCACGCCTGGGGCTACCTCCCCGACCTGGCGCGCGCCTTTGTCGCGGTCGCCGAGGCGCCGGGCCTCGCCGCCTTCGAGCGCTTCACCTTCGCCGGCCACGCGCTGACGGGGCGCGACTTCCTCGCCGCCGTCGAGCGAGCCGCCGAGTCGCTCGGTCTGGCCCCGGCGCGCGCCTGGAAGCACGGCCGCATGCCGTGGGCCGTGATCCGCGCCCTCGGCGTCGTCGTTCCCCTCTGGCGCGAGCTGGCGCGCATGTCGTACCTGTGGCGCGTCTCGCACGCGCTCGCGGGCGAGAAGCTCGCGGCGCGCTGCCCGACGCTGACAACGACGACGCTTGACGAAGCGCTACGCCTCAGCCTCGTCGCGCTCGGCCTCGACGCGGCGCCGAAGCGGATCGGGGAGCACGTCTCAACGTAGCTTGATCGCAACGAGATTTCCGTCGCTGATCGTCGCGCCCGTCGCGATGTAGAGGTTGGGCAGCGCCGAGATGGCCAGCATGCCGGGATTCGGGTAGCTCCAGACCGACTGACGCGTGTTCAGGTCGATCGCGTACACGCTTGTGTCCGTGCTCACGAAGACCAGATTGCGGGTGACGACGACGTTGCGATGAAAGCTCGTGTCTCCCGCCGGGATCGGCCACGACCAGAGGACGTGCCCGTCCGCTTCGCTCAGCGCGTCGAGCGTGGCCGGGGCATTGCGCGCGGCATAGACGACACCGTTCGCGATCGCCGGATGGGTGAGATAGGCGCTCGCGGCGCGCCACGCATACGCCTTCTTCGCGATGTCGTAGCTGACCAGGACCCGGGAGTCGAACTGCTCGCTGCTGCTCGCGGCCCGGCCGCTGAAACTGTTGTTGCTGAAGGCGATCGCCTCGCCGGCCGCTCCGAGCATCGGCGCCGAGAACATCGAGTACCCCGAGAACGAGATCGCGAAGGGGTCGGCGATCGAAGCGATCGAAGCGCCGGTCTTCCGATCGAAGACGTTCAGCGCCGGGCTGCCGCCGCTGCTGCCGTACTGATAGACGTAGTTGGCGTCGGCCGCCGGGGTCGACTGGTCGTAGCTGCCCGCCGCCACCGACCATTGCAGCGAGCCGTCGGCGGCGGAAAAGCTGTAGATGCTGCCCCCTTGTGCCGCGTCGAGCACCGCGCCGCTCGACACGGTCGAGGCGAAGAAGCTGGACCACTGGCATTGCGTCTGCATCCTGAACTTGTACGTGCCTCCTGCCGCGTCGAGCGCCCAGGTGACGCAGTTCGCGGCCGGATCGGTGCTCGTCACGTAGACGTTGTCGTTCGAGAAGGCGGCAGGCCCTTCCGACGCCATTCTTCCCAGGTCGTAAGACCAGGCGAGCGCGCCGTCGACCTCGGAGAGCGCGTACACGGCGCCCTGACCGAAGTACACGTCCTTCGTGATGTAGACATTTCCCGCGCCGCTGGCGACAGCGTTGACGCCGCCGATGGGCTCGGGGTCTCCGGCCGGTCTCGACCATGTCCACGCCAGCTTGAACGCCGCCGGATCCAGAGCGACGTCGACGAATCCGGTGTGCGCGGCGTTGCGCTGGAACGTCTCCCATTCGGCGAGCGAGACGGTGACCGTGTAGGTGAAGGTCTGCGTCGACCCCGCGTACACCGTTGCGCAACTCATGTCGGAGCACAGCCTGAAAGTCACCTGTCCCGAATAGGCGCCCGGTGCGAGGCCGGTTACGGTGGCGAGCCTGACGCCGTACTGATTGGCGACGGAGGTATCGACCGACCCCTGCAAGGCAACGACCGACGAGTCGAGCGTCAGCATGGGAACGGCCGGACCACCTGCGCCTGCGCTAACGCTGACCGTGAAAGCCAGCTGCCCGCTGTTTCCCTCGACGACCTGAGTCGATCCTGAGGGCGGCGAGACGGATGAGCTCAAAGGCAGAACGGGTGGCGTGGAGCCGCCGCCGCAGGCCGCAAGCGTGACCATCGCCGCGATCGCTAGGACCTTGCCGACATCCAGGCGCTTCGGGCACATGAGCGGCCTCCGGTCTGAACAGGTCAACGTGGACGAGCAAGATCACGCCGCGTCAGCGCGTGACCACCTGCTTCCAGTCCGTGGGAACGTCGTCGCATGACGCCGAGTGAAGGCGCGCCTTGCTCTTCGGATCGCGCGGCAGCTCGATCAGGGTGGCGAGCACGTTGTGCGCCAGTTGGCGCAGGCACCGATCGATGACGCCGCGCAGCGCCATGGCCTCGCCGGCCGCCCAGACATCGGTCGTCAGCTCGGTGTCGCTTTGCACTTCCTTGCTCGTTTCGTAGAGGACCTTCGGGTCGCCGCTCCGCGTGATCTTCAACCGGGCGACGAAGCGCACCGCGAACTCCGACTTGCCTTCGGTGCCGACCTCGGTCAAGGCGAGATCGAGCATCAGCCTGCCTTTCGCATCGCCGGGCGTGTCCGCGCCGCTGCCGGACGGCGCCGATGCAGCGCTCGCCGGCATCAGGACCAGCGACGTCGCGAAATCGGCGCTCGCCTGCCGTTGCAATTCTTCCGCGAGCTGCGTCGGATATTGCGTCGCTGCGAGCTGCGCGACGATCAGCTCGCGCTTGCTGTCGACCGCGGCGATCGTCTCCGAGCGCGCCGCGCCGACGGCCGCTCCGGTGACGGCGCCAACCGTCGTCACCGTCGGCAGGACCGTGGCGAGGCACAAGGCCATGAACGGGCCGGTCGCAACGCAGGCCAGACCGCTGAGGAGGACGCCCGATCCGGTGCCGGTCGCCAGACCCACCGCCGTACCCGAGGCCTTTCCGCCGGGCAGGCCGTCGAGCAGCAGTGCCGGCGCGGCCTGATTCGCGACGAGCCCCGCCTGCTGCAGGTCGAGGCCAGGCGGCGGCAGCGACGCGCAGGCCGGCGCGAGCGCGACGACCGCCAGCGCGAGCACGGGCTGGCCCGCAAGGCGCAATGGGCCTCTTCGACTCCCCACGAGCTCTCCCTTCTCGCGCGGCCGCGCCGACCCGAGGCGCGAACCGCTCCGTTTCCGGCAGCCGCTAGAGTATGAGGGCGCGCCGGTCGGATCCGGCACGACACGTCCCCACAATCTCTTCAGCCCGGAGCCGCCGCCATGGCCTTCTTCCGTTCCGCCTCGCCTCTCGCCGCTCGCACCGTCGCGGCGCTCGCCGTGGCGATCGCCGCGTTCGCCGCACTGCCCTTCGACGCCGCGGCGCAGGCGAAGAAAGACAGCGTCGTCCTCGGCATGGTGCTCGAGCCCGCGCCCGGGCTCGACCCGACGGTCGCAGCCGCCGCCGCGATCGGCGAGGTCGTCCACATGAGCGTGCTCGAGGGCCTGACGAAGATCAACATGGACGGCAAGATCACGCCGCTCCTGGCCGAGAGCTGGACGATCGATCCCGACGGCAAGGTCTACACCTTCAAGCTGAGGAAGGGCGTGAAGTTCCACGACGGCGAGCCCTTCACTTCGGCCGACGTGAAGTTCAGCTTCGAGCGCGCCAAGGCGCCGGGCTCGACGAACAAGGCGAAGAAGGCGGTGTTCGACAACATCAGCCACATCGACACGCCTGACCCGCAGACGGTGATCGTCGTCCTCAACAACGCCGATGGCAACTTCCTGTTCCGCATGGGCGAGAACACCGCGGTCATCCTGAGCCCGAAAAGCACACCGACCGAAGCGACGCACCCGGTCGGCACCGGCCCGTACAAGTTCGACACGTGGGCCAAGGGCTCGTCGATCACGCTGGTGAAGAACGACGCCTACCGCGACGCGGCGAAGGTGCAGATGAAGAAGGTGACCTTCCGCTTCATCAACGACCCGGCGGCCCAGGTCGCGGCGCTGCTGGCCGGCGACATCGACGGCATGCCACGCTACGGCGCGCTCGAATCGCTCAAGCAGTTCCAGGGCGACCCGCGCTTCACGGTGACCGTCGGCGGCACCGAGGGCAAGACGATCATGACGATCAACAACAAGAAGAAGCCCTTCGACGACGTGCGCGTGCGCCGCGCGCTGGCCGCGGCGATCGACCGCAAGGCGATCATCGACGGCGCGCAGGAAGGCTTCGGCGTGCCGATCGGCAGCCACATGGTGCCGAGCGACGCCGGCTACGTCGACCTCACGGGAGTCAACCCGTACAACCCGGAAAAGGCCAAGGCGCTGCTCAAGGAAGCGGGAGTTCAGACGCCGCTCAACGTGACGCTGACGCTGCCGCCGCCGGCCTATGCGCGAAAGGGCGGCGAGATCATCGCCTCGCAGCTCGCCAAGGTCGGCGTCGTCGCCAAGATCGAGAACGTCGAGTGGGCGCAGTGGCTCTCCGGCGCGTTCAAGGGCAACTTCGACCTCACCGTGATCAGCCACGTCGAGCCGCTCGACTTCGACCGTTACGCCGACCCGAGCTACTACTACGGCTACGACTCGAAGGCCTACAAGGATCTCTACGCCGCCTACAACACCGCGACCGACAGCAAGACGCGGACGAAGATCCTCGGCGACATCCAGCGCCAGCTCGCCAACGATTCGGTCGCCGCCTACCTGTTCCAGCTGCCGCAGTTCGCGGTCGGCAACAAGCACCTGAAAGGCATGTGGAGCAGTTCGCCGATCTTCGGCAACGACCCGGCGGCGCTGCGCTGGGAATGAGCCGGCCGCGATGCGTATGAGGCGCGCGCCGCGATGACGGCGCTGCACGAGCTCGCGGCGACCGAGCTGCTCGCGCTGTACCGCCGGCGCGAGCTCTCGCCGGTCGAGGCGACGCGCGCCGTGCTCGAGCGCGTCGCCGCGTGGGAGCCGCACCTGCACGCGACCTACGCGCTCGACCCCGACGCGGCGCTCGCGCAAGCGCGCGCGTCCGAGGCGCGCTGGCTAAAGGGCGAGCCGCTAGGCGCGATCGACGGCGTGCCGTCGATGCTCAAGGAGAACATCGCGACGCTCGGCACGCCGATGCCGCTCGGCACCGCCGCGACCGTGCTCGCCCCGGCCGCGATCGACGCGCCGCCCGCCGCGCGCATGCGCGAAGCCGGCGCCGTGCTCCTCGGCAAGACGACGATGCCCGACTACGGCATGTTGTCGTCGGGACTGTCGAGCTTCCACGCGCTGGCACGCAACCCGTGGGACCTGACGAAGGGCCCCGGCGGCAGCAGCGCCGGCGCGGGAGCGGGAGTCGCCGCCGGCTACGGGCCGCTCCACGTCGGCACCGACATCGGCGGGTCGCTGCGCCTGCCGGCGGCGTGGTGCGGCATCTTCACTCTGAAGCCGAGCCTCGGCCGCGTGCCGATCGATCCGCCGTACGCCGGCCGCGCCGCCGGGCCGATGACGCGCAGCGTCGCCGACGCGGCGCTGCTCATGCAGGTCCTCGCGCAGCCCGACGATCGCGACGCGATGAGCCTGCCGGCGCAGGCGATCGACTGGTTGTGCCTCGGTCGCGACCTGGGTGGCGTGAAGATCGGGCTGCTCCTCGACGCCGGCGCCGGCCTGCCGGTCGACCCCGAGATCGCCGCCGCCGTTCGCGCTGCGGCCGATCGCTACGCTTCGGCCGGCGCGCAGGTCGAGACGATGGCGCCCTTCTTCACTCGCTCCATGCTCGACGGCATGGACGCGTTCTGGCGCATGCGCTCGTGGCTCGACTGGTCGGCGATGTCGCAAGAGCGGCGCGCCAAGGTGCTGCCCTTCATCGTCGAGTGGCTGAAGGGCGGCGCGCAGCTGAGCGGCGAGCAGGTGTTCCGCGGCTACAGCCAGATGGCGGCGATGCGCGACGCGGCGATCGCCGCGCATCGCCCTTTCGACTTCGTGCTCTCGCCGACGGCGCCGATCGCCGCCTTTCGCGCCGAGCTCGCGTCGCCGACCGACGACCCGCAACGCCCGCTCGAGCACATCGCCTTCACCGTGCCGTACAACATGAGCGAGCAGCCGGCCGCCAGCATCAACTGCGGCTGGACGCGCGCCGGCCTGCCGATCGGCCTGCAGATCGCCGGCCGCCGCCACGACGACCTCGGCGTGCTGCAGATGGCGCGCGCCTGGGAAGCGCTGCGCCCGGCGCAGCGCCCCTGGCCCGAGCCGCCCGCCGCCGCGCCGCGATGAGCTTGCGCGATGCGCTGGGCAACGCCGTGAGCACGGCGTCGCGCGACGCGCTCGCGGCGAGCGAGACGGCGCTGTGGCAAATGATGTCGTTCTACGGAACGCCCATCGACGAGCTCGACGCCGCGATCGCCGCCGACCCGGCGTGGCTGCTGGCGCGGGCGATGAAGGCCGGCTTCCTGCTGAGCCTCACCGAGGCCTCGCTCGTCGCCGATGCGAAGGCGGTCCTCGCCGCCGCCGAGCCGCTCGCGGCGCGCGCCAACGAGCGCGAGGCCGCTCATCTCGGCGCGTTGCAACGACTCGCGCATGGCGACTGGAGCGGTGCCGCGGAGGACTGGGGGGCCATCCTGCGCGACCATCCACGCGACGCCCTCGCCTTGCAATGGGCACTGCTGTTCGACTTCTACCGCGGTAACGCCGAGGCCTTGCGCGAGCGGGTTGCGCGGGTCCTGCCGCAGTGGACGGCCGAAGACGCTTTGCACCCCTACGTGCTCGGCCACCTGGCCTTCGGCCTCGAGGAATCGCATCGCTACGGCGAAGCCGAAGCGGTCGGCCGGCAGGCGCTGGCCGAGGAGCCGCGCGTGCCGTGGGCGATCCACGCCGTCGCCCACGTCATGGAGATGCAGGGCCGGCACGACGAAGGCGCGCACTGGATGGGCCGATGGCGGCCGCAGTGGGGAACGGGCAACGGCTTTGCCGGCCACCTCGGCTGGCACGAGGCGCTCTTCGCGCTCGAGGCGCGCGACCACGCGCGCGCGCTCGCCGCGTTCGACGCGTACCTCAACGCCGAAGCGAACGAGATCACGCTGCAGCGCGTCGACGCCGCATCGCTGCTCTGGCGCCTCGCCCTGCACGACGCCGACGTCGGCGAACGCTGGCGGCGCCTCGTCGCCGGCTGGCCGCTCGACGACGCGCTTGCCGGGCAGTCGACGTTCAACGACGTGCATGCGCTGCTCGCGCTGCTCGGCGCGGGCGAGCTCGGCCGCGCCGACGCGTGGGTCCGCGCGTCGCTCGGCAACGCCGAGCGCGGCGGCGCCTGGAATCGCGAGGTCTCGCGCGACATCGGCGCGCCTCTGATGCGCGGCCTCGTCGACTTCGCGCTGGGCCGCTACGCCGCAGCGGCCGAAGAGATCGAGCCGCTCCGTGCGACCCGACGCTGGGGCGGCAGCCACGCGCAGCGCGACGTGCTCGACCAGACGCTGCTCGCCGCAACGGCGCGTGGCGGCCTGCACGCGGCGGGCC
>DATMGW010000173.1:0-8757 GCA_035555295.1 Caldimonas sp. | reverse complement strand
CCGCCGATCGGCTCGAGGCCGACACCGAGCGCCTGCTCACGCTGCTCGTTCGCGAAGCCGGCAAGACCTGCGCCAACGCCGTCGCCGAGGTGCGCGAGGCCGTCGACTTCCTTCGCTACTACGCGCATCTCGTGCGCCGCGATTTCGTGAATGCCAGTCATGTCCCCTTGGGGCCGGTCGTCTGCATCAGCCCCTGGAATTTCCCGCTCGCGATCTTCACCGGTCAGGTCGCCGCGGCACTGGCCGCCGGCAACCCGGTGCTCGCCAAGCCGGCCGAGCAGACGCCGCTCGTCGCCGCCGAGGCGGTGCGTGCGCTGTGGGGCGCGGGCGTGCCGCGTGCCGTGCTGCAGCTTCTGCCCGGGCGCGGTGAAAGCGTCGGCGCCGCGCTCGTCGCCGACCCACGCGTACAAGCCGTGCTGTTCACCGGTTCGACCGAGGTGGCTCGCCTGCTGCAGCGCAGCCTGGCCGGGCGCCTCGGCGCGCGCGGCCAGCCGGTTCCGCTGATCGCCGAGACCGGCGGCCAGAACGCGATGATCGTCGACTCGTCGGCGCTCGCCGAGCAGGTCGTCGCCGACGTCGTCAGCTCGGCGTTCGACAGCGCCGGGCAGCGCTGCTCGGCGCTGCGCGTCCTGTGCGTGCAACGCGACGTGGCCGAGCGCCTGATCGAAATGCTCGAAGGCGCGGTGCGAGAGCTCCGGGTCGGCGACACGCGCTCGCTCGCGGTCGACGTCGGCCCGGTGATCGACGCCGAGGCGCGCACGGCGATCGAGAGCCACGTCGAGGCGATGCGAGCGAAGGGGCGCCGGGTCGTGCGACCCGTCGCCGTCGACGACGGGCTGGCCCATCGCGGCACCTTCGTCGTGCCGACCTTGATCGAGATCGACAGCGTGGCCGAGCTGCAGCGCGAGGTCTTCGGCCCGGTGCTGCACCTGCTGCGCTACGACCGCGACGAACTGCCCCGCGTGCTCGAGCAGATCGACGCCACCGGCTACGGCCTGACGCTGGGAGTGCACACGCGCATCGACGAGACGGTCGCGCAGGTTGTCGGCGCCGCACACGTCGGCAACGTCTACGTCAATCGCAACGTCGTCGGCGCGGTGGTCGGAGTACAGCCGTTCGGCGGCGAAGGGCTGTCGGGGACGGGGCCGAAGGCCGGCGGCCCGCTGTACCTGTTGCGTCTGCTCGCGCAACGGCCCGGCGACGCGGCGAGGCAGGCGCTCGAGCGCGCCGGGCCACAGGCAGCGCCGCCGGTGCGCGGCCTCGCGGGCGACGCCGCCGACCCCGAGGTTGCTCTGCAGTCGCTGCGCCGCTGGGCCCTGGCGCAGGGCCACGCCGCCCTCTTCGCGGACTGCGACCGCATGGCGGCGCGGTCGTCGACCGGAACGTGGCGCGCGCTCGCCGGTCCGACCGGCGAAGCCAACCTCTACGCGCTGCTGCCGCGCGAGGCGGTCCTGTGCCTCGTCGACGACGACGCGGATCGCCTCGTTCAGCTCGCGGCGGTTCTGGCCGCCGGAAGCCGCGCGTTGTGGCCGGCCGCTGCGCGCACCTTGCGCGACCGGCTCCCCGACGAGGCGAAGGACCGCGTCGCGCTCGTCGACGACTGGGCGCGCGAATCGATACGCTTCGACGCGGTCCTGCATCACGGCTCCGCTGCCGACTTGCTGGCCGTCTGCCGCCAAGTCGCGGCGAGACCGGGAGCGATCGTCGGCGTCACCGGGCTGGCCCCGGGCGACTCCGACATTCCCCTCGAGCGTCTGCTGGTAGAACGCTCGCTCAGCATCAACACCGCAGCCGCGGGAGGCAATGCGAGCCTGATGACGATGGATTGAGCAACGCAAGAGAATTCGCTGCGACCGAGGATTCGTTGCAGCGGGCATGATCCGATTCGCGACCCGGGTCCGTCTTTACGGGGGACCTGCGAGAAGCCACGAATCCCACTCGAGAAAGTTGCAATGTCCGTCCAGACCCATGACTCGAAGTGGCGCGTCATCATCGCCGCGGCTCCCCTTCTCCTGGTCGTCTTGCTGCTGTTCGCCTTCGTCCAGGGCGAGCACGGGATCTTCAGGTCGCGCCAAGTCCAGCAAGCCTTGCTCGCGCTCGGCGCGCTGGGCCTCGTCGTGTCCGCCTGGACGGCCTGGCGGCTCGGCGCCGCGCCCGCCGTGTCGATTGCTCGAGCGCCGCCCGGCCGCGTCTCGCTGCACGGCAAGGCCCAGCCGCTGCCGGGCGCGGCACCGCTCGTCTCGCCCGACGGCCTCGCCTGCCTGTGGTTCACGCACAGCCAGAAGATCGCCCGCCGCTACGACTCGGTCGACAGCGTGCGCCCTTTCCTGCTCGTCGACGACAGCGGCTCGTGTGTCGTCCTGCCGGCGGGCGCCGAGATCCACGGCAGCAGCAAGACGACCGTGGCGAAGAGCGTCAAGCTGACCGATTCCACCGACATCACGGGCCGCGGCGCGAGCTACGGGATGGGCGAGCGGGTTCTCTGCGCAGGCGACGAGATCCACGTGTCGGGCTGGTTCACCCCGGCATCGGCCGAAGCGATCGAGCTGCAGACGAAAGCTGCGGAGCTGAATGCGAAGGTCGATCTGCCCACAGTCGTCGTGCGCTCGAACGACCCGGACGAGTTTCGAAAGATGCTTGCGGCCGCTCCGCCGGCGCTTCCCCCGATCGCGCCGCCGATCGCGCCGCTCGCCTTGCCGGTTGTCGCCGGGCATGGCGCCGCCGAGCCGTTCATCATCGGCATCGGCGCGCAGGACGGCGATGCCGCGGTCTACTGGCTGCTGGCCGTCGTCGACGGCCTCGTCCTGTGCGCAGCCGCCGGCCTGTACCTTTGGGCGGCGCCCGTCGCGTGATTCCCTGGACTAGGGCTTGGCGCCGTCGGCGTGATGGTGTTCGTGACCGGCCATCGCATCGGCGCCGTGATCCGAGACTTGCGCATCGAACCACGCGTGCAGCGCGGACACCAGTGCCGGGTCGGCGGTGCGGTAGGTCAACTGCGCGCCGTGCTTCAGTTCCCGATACGAAACGCGAACCTGTCCCGGCTTGGCCGCGCGGAGCTGCGCGAGACCGGGCATCGCATCGCCATGGATGTGCGAAGGCCCGGAGTAGTCACCTTGGCCGAGCCGGGTCTTGAGATCGCGCAAATGCTCGCGCACCAGCCGGACCTGCTCGGCGTCGTCGGCGTTCTTCGCCACGACTTGCTGAGTGCCGCCGTCCTTGGTCTTGGTGAAGATGTGCGTCGTCGCCGCCAGGCTGAACGGCATCACGTCCGCGCCGAGCTTCGCGACTTCGGCCTGACGCTCCGGGTCGGCCGCGTAGGCAGCCAATGGTGCCGCGAACAAGGCGACGAGCATCGCCATCAAGAGGTGTCGTTTCATGGTTTCATGCCTTCATCGTCCGGCCGCTGATCGCGACGCTCGGCGCGCCCGCTTCCTGGGAGCCGACTTTGCCCCGCCGGCGAATGCCTGGCGCTCCTTGGACCTGCGCTCGATCTGCCGCGCGATGTTCCCGCAGACAAGATCGCAGAGCGCATAGACCGACTCGTCGGCGATCCGATAGTAGACGCTCGTCCCGCGGCTTTCCCGGGCCACCAGCCCGTGCCGGGTCAGCAGCGAGAGGTGACGCGAGACGTTGGCCGAGGTGTAGCCGCAAAGCTCGGCGATCTCTCCGACCTTGCGCTCGCCGCCACGAAGCAGGTTGAGGATCTGCAGCCGGGTCGGCTCCGACAACGCCTGGAAATAGGCCGCCACCTGCGCGAGGGCCTCCGGGGGCAAACCTTCCATGCTTGGACACGAGGGAGTGGTCGAAGCGACATCATGCCCGGATCGCGCTGGCCGGGATCATCGTCCGCAACTCGATCCTCCTGGTCGACTTCATCAACCTCGAGCTGCAGCGTGGCGTGGCGCTGAAGGACGCGGTGGTGCGCTCGGCGGCGACACGGGCGCAACCGATCCTGCTGACCGGCGTCGCGGCGATCCTGGGCGCCTGCTTCATCCTCGACGACCCGATCTTCAACGGACTCGCGATCTCGCTGATCTTCGGGATCCGGGTCCGCACCGCGCTGACGCTGGTCGTGATTCCCCTGCTGTATTTCGTCGCCTGTCGCCGCAACGAGACGGCCCTCGCGACGCCCTCTTTCACTCAAGGAGCTATCGCATGGCTTCCTGGCAAATCGTTCGCCTGTTCGCCGGCACCTTCATCCTCGTGTCGCTGCTGCTCGGCGTCCCCGGCAGCCCGCTGTTCGTGAGCCCCTGGCGGCTGGCGCTCGCCGCCTTCGTCGGCGTGAACCTGTCGCAAAGCGCGCTGACCCGCTGGTGCCCGCTCGAGATCATCCTGCGCAAGCCGGGCGTGCAAGCGGGCCGCTGATCGCCGGATTCCGCGCGCTCGCCTAGCGGCCACCCGAAGCGGTCGGGTCGCGCTCGGCCGCGACGACCCCGACGTTTTGCCCACCGCCGCGACAATGGTCGCCAGCCTGATCCTTGATGGCGCCCTGGAGCACGACGATGGACGGTCTCCCCGACCCCGATCCGGTCCGCAAGCCGACTCTGGTGTACCCGTTCGAGGCGCCGCCGGCGCGCGGCCGGACGATCGAGGTGGCGGCGGGCGTGCACTGGATCCGCATGCCGCTGCCCTATGCGCTGGATCACATCAACCTGTGGGCGATCGACGACGGGCACGGCTGGGCCGTCGTCGACACCGGCGTGCGGACCGAGGAGACGGCCCTGGTCTGGCGCGAGCTGTTCGCCAACTCGCCGGACGAGCGCCCGCTGACCCGCGTCTTCGTCACGCATATGCATCCCGACCACATCGGCATGGCCGGATGGCTGACGCGCAAGTTCGGCGTCCGCCTGTGGATAACGCGACTGGAATACCTCAGCTGTCGCGTCATGATGTCCGATACCGGCCGCGAAGCGCCGCCCGACGCGATCGAGTTCTGCCGTCGTGCCGGCTGGGGACCGGAGGCCATCGAAACCTACCGGGCGCGCTTCGGAAACTTCGGCAAGCACATCC
The DNA here is from genome assembly GCA_035555295.1 of Caldimonas sp. Lineage (GTDB taxonomy): Bacteria > Pseudomonadota > Gammaproteobacteria > Burkholderiales > Burkholderiaceae_C > Schlegelella_A. Next base: position 3,747 of record DATMGW010000173.1, on the reverse strand, counting down.
ACGCCTTGCCGGACAGCTATCGCCGACTCAGCGACGACGAAGAAATCACCATCGGCGAGAACACCTGGCGCGTCGTCGTCGGTGGCGGCCATTCGCCCGAGCACGCCTGCCTTTATTGCCCGGCGCTCAAGCTGCTGATCTCCGGCGACCAGGTGTTGCCGCGGATCTCGTCGAACGTGTCGGTGTACCCGATCGAGCCCGACGCCGACCCGATGAGCAACTGGCTTGCGTCGCTCGCGAAGATCAGGCGCGAGGTGCCCGACGACGTCCTCGTCCTGCCGGCGCACAACGATTGCTTCCGCGGGCTGCATGCCCGCCTCGATTCGCTGACACACGGCCAGGAGCGCGCGCTGCAGCGCCTGCGCGCGTTGCTCGGGGAGCCGCGCCGCGCGATCGACGTCTTCGCCGCCTTGTTCGCACGAGCCATCCACGAGTCGGACGTCCTCCTCCTCGGTATGGCGACCGGGGAAAGCGTCGCCTGCCTGAACTACCTGCTGCGCCGCGGCGAAGTCAGCCGCGAGGCCGATCGCGACGGCGTCTATTGGTACCGGTCGGTCAGCGCGCGAGTCGAGGTGCCGGGCGGCCTTCGCGTCCCGCGCGCCGCGCCGTCGCCGATCTCGTGAGGAGACAGCTCAGGCCGCCAGGAGCCGTTTCGCCCGCGCCACGACGTTGGCGATCGTGAAGCCGTATTGCTCGACCTTGGCCGGCGCCGACGCACCCAAGCGGTCGATGCCCAGGACATCGCCGCGCTCGCCGGCGTAGCGGTGCCAGCCCTGCGCGACGCCGGGCTCGACCGCCAGGCGCGCCGGAACCGCCGGCGGCAGCACCCCGTCGCGGTAACTCTGCGGCTGGGCGTCGAGAGGTCCCAGCTCGGCATCAACCCCGAAGTGGAGGTTCCGTCCGGCATGGCTCCGCCCGGCAGCGTCGGATCCTTCGGCGTCGGCGCCGGGCGGCAGCGGCGGATTGAAATCGCCGAGGCCCTTCAGCGCCGTGTACGTCGACGGATCGAGGTCGGCCGAGCCGCCGCAAAGCGCCGGCAGCCGGCGCGATCGCGTTCATCACCCGGCCGCCGCCGGCGGCGCGAGTCGCCATGCCCTTGGCGTCGGCGGGGAAGACCGGAATGTCCACGTCCCAGCCGTCGGGCAGTTCGGCGCGCCAGCGTCCCTGGAGCTCGCTCGCGAGCTTGGGAAAGGCGCGGGCGTAGTCTTCGATGCGCCGCTTCCATTCGGTCTCGGCCGCGGCGCCGCGCGTCAGGGCCTCGCGAAAGAGGAGCAGCGCCGCCTTCGGCACGAAGAACGCCGGCTCCGACGGCCAGCCGAGCTTGTCCTTGGTCTTCTTCACGTCGGCGACGCCGAGCGGCGAGCCGTGCGCCTTGAGGCTGACCTGCTCGGGAGAGCCGTAGCCCAAGTGCGTGCGCACGAGGATCATTGAAGGCCGCGTTGATTCGGCGCAAGCCGCGGAGAGCGCGACCGTGTCCACAGCACGTACGCCATCGGCGCGGCCCCCAGCGGCAGGCCGGGGTAGCTGCTGTTCGCCTTCTGCACCATATCGACCGACCGGAAGCGCAGCGCGTTGATGCGTTGCTCGTCGAGCGAGTTCGACATCGCGGTCCCCTCGATTGCGTTTCAGGTGCGTTTCGGCGCGTCGGCCACGGGGTCGTACTCGCCGCGGCGGGCGGCGCGATTGCAGTCGGCGCGATGAAAGAGCGCTTGCTGCGCTGCCGGCACGTTACCCGCCTGTCCACGCCACGCATCGAGCGCCGACTGCTGGATCGCGCGGGCGTAGGAGAACGCCAACGCCCAAGGCGCACGCGAGGAGACCCTGCGGTTCATCGCGTTCAGCCGCGCCGACGCCAGCTCGGCAGACTGGCCTCCGGAGAGAAACGCGATTCCGGGAACCGCCGCCGGCACGGCCCGCAGCAGGCAGCCGACCGTCGCGTCGGCCACCTCGTCGATGCTGCCCTGCTCGGCGCAGTCCGCGCCGGGAAGCACCATGTTCGGCTTGAGCAGCATGCCCTCGAGCAGCACGCGCTGCCCGTGGAGCTGATCGAACACCGCGTGCAGGACTTCCTCGGTGACGGCGCGGCAGCGCTCCAGCGTGTGGTCGCCGTCCATCAGCACCTCGGGCTCGACGATCGGAACGAATCCGCCGTCCTGGCACAACGCGGCGTAGCGCGCGAGCGCGTGCGCGTTGGCTGCGATGCAGGCACGGCTCGGCAGCCCGTCGCCGATCGCGATCACGGCCCGCCACTTCGCGAAGCGCGCGCCCATTGCCGCGTACTCGGTCAATCGCTCGCGCAGCCCGTCGAGGCCTTCCGTGACCTGTTCGCCGGGATGACCGGCCAGGGGCTTGGCGCCGGCATCGACCTTGATGCCGGGAACGATTCCCGCCGCCTCGAGCGCCTGGGCGAACGGCACGCCGCCGTTCGTCTGCTGGCGGATCGTCTCGTCATAGAGGATCGCGCCGCTGATGCAGCTTCCCAGGTTCGGCGTGGCGACGATCAGGTCGCGATAGGCACGCCGCGCCTCCGCCGTCTGCGGAATTCCGAGCTTGGCGAAGCGCCGGTTGCAGGTCGGCGTGCTCTCGTCCATCGCGAGCAGGCCCTTGTCGCCGGCGACGAGCGCCTTGGCGGTTTCGATGAGTCGCTGGGTTTGCATGATGTCAACCTCCTTGGCCTGCGGCCCGTGGTGCCGCGATCGCGCGGTCGACGACGGCTTGCGCCTCTTTCAGGATCCGCTGCAGATGAGCGGCACCGTTGAAGCTCTCGGTCGAGCATGTCGGGCGTGATGTTGTCGAGCCAGAGGCTCTGCCCGAGGGCGTGCAGCTTGGGCGTGTTGGCATTCATGGCGGTGACTCCTCAGTCGTCGCGCCGAGCCAGCGCGCGGTGTCGAGCTCGAGCAGGTCGGCGATGTGCTCGACGCTGAGGTCGGCGGCCGGATAGCTGGCGATGTTGGCGGGATCATGCGCGTAATGGCCCTGACGCGGCAAGACCGTGAGCAGCCGTTCCCCCAGGACCTGCTTCATGGCCGAGAGCACGCGCTGCTTGTCGTCGACCATGACGTAGCGGCGCGCCGGGTACTGGCGCTGCACCGCGTCGAGCATCCTTTCTTTGTGGATGTAGATCAGCACCCGCCCCTGCACGGCATTCCACAGGCCCGAGCGCTGCACCTTGCGCGGCTGGAAGACGACGTCGCCGTCGGAAAGGATGATCGTCGGCCCGATCGTGCCGAGGCGCGCGACGACTTCGAGCGCGCCCGGATAGAGCCGATCGACGAACGGGTAGTCGATCAGGAAGCTCGACACGGAGAGAAGCCGCTGCCCGCCGCTGCCGCTCGCCTCGACGTCGGCGCGATAACGCTGCAGCGCGCCGAGGTAGTCGGCGTAGCCGAGCTCGTCGCGCAGCGCTTCGAAGATCGACCAGAAGCGGTCCGAGCTGGCCTCGCCGAAGGCACGCGCCAGATACAGCCGCAGGTCGGCAATGATCTGGTCGTTGTCGAGCAGCGTGTTGTCGACGTCGAGCAGGAAGACGACCTCGGAGGACTGCGTGCCGGTCACGGAGCACCCCCTGCCGGTTTTTCGGCGTGACCGCCGAACTCGTGGCGCATCGCCGACAACACCTGATGCGCGAAGTTGCCCTCGCCGCGCGAACTGAAGCGCTCGTACAGCGCCGCGCTCAGCACGTGGGTCGGCACCGCCTCGTCGATCGCCGCCTCGATCGTCCAGCGGCCTTCGCCCGAGTCGGAGACG
>DATMGW010000172.1:0-8768 GCA_035555295.1 Caldimonas sp. | reverse complement strand
GCCTTGACGCGGGCGCGCTTGGTCTCGGCGGCGTCGACGGCATGCAGCAGCGCCGGCACCAGCCGCGCCAGGTGGTTCTTCTGCAGGTAGTCGGCGGCGCCGTGGCGCATCGCCTCGACCGCCGTGTCCTCGCCGATCTCGCCCGAGACGAGGATGAAGGGCAGGTCGCGGGCGTTCGCCTTCACCAGCTCGAGCGCGACCCGGCCGCTGAATCCCGGCAGGTTGTAGTCGGAGATGACGACGTCCCAGGGCTCGTCGAGGGCTTCGAGGAACTCTGCTTCCGACTCGACGCGCCGGGTCTGCGCGTTCAGTCCCCCGCGCGCCAGGTGCGCCACCATCAGCTCGTGGTCGAGCTCGGAATCCTCGAGGTGGAGCACGCGAAAGACGCGTTCCCTGGGCGGGGCCGACATGGGGCCGAGTATGCCGCGAGGCGCGGCGTCAGTCTGCGCATTGCGTCTCGCTTGACGCCGGCTCTACTGCTAGCGGACGGCCGCGGGTGGAGCGATCAGCTTGCGGAACTCGGCGAGCCTCGCCTTGACGCGCCGCTCGCCGACCGGACCCATGCGCAGCAGCAGCTTTTGCCCTGCCGGCAGCGCCGCGAGCTGCGGGTCGGCGAACTCGTAGAGGATCCAGGGGCGCGCCGGCGTCGAGTCGTCGCCGGATTTCGGCAGGTGCACTTCGAGCGGGCCTTTCGGCTCGGGCGAGGCCAGCATCATGTCGATCACCTCGACCAGCCGGTCGTTGAAGTACCCGTCCGGATATCCGAGGTCTACATACGCCTTCTGGATCTGCGGGTAGAGCCGCTTGTAGGCCAGCGCGACGCGCGCCGGGTCGGCCGACTCGACGGCGATCAGCAAAGGCGCGTAGCGCAGGCCGTTGTCGGCGGCGATGAAGGTCGCTCCGTCGCGGCTTTCGACGCTGAAGCGTCCGTCGGTCGGCCGCACCGGCCAGAGCCGGGGCGTCGCGGTCGCGCGCCCGAGGTTGTCGACTGTCGCGGCGACGCGCAGGGCGAAGCCGTCGACCAGGAACAGCGAATCGACGGCCTTCTTCCCGAACAGCTCGCCCAGCAGCATTGCCGGATCCGGCGGCCCGTCGGGGGTCTCGACGGCTTCGATCGGGTGCTGGATCGCCGGCGCAGATGCTGCGGGAGCGACCGTCGCGGCCGCCGACGCAGCGACCGTGACGGCGGCAGGCGATTGCGGCGCTTCGGGCACCGCGTCGTTCCTGCCGCGCAGCCACCAGAAGGTGAAGGCCGCGGCGCTGGCGACGACGAGCACGACGCTGCCAGCGATGAGCGCACGACGCGGTCGTTCCATCGACACCTCCGCAGCTGCAGCAGCAGGAACAAGCCTAAAGATCGGCGGCCTGGCGCAGGGTCTGCACGACCGGGCGCGTCAGCACCTCGCGCAGGCCCCACCAGCCCGCCGCCAGCGCCAGCACGGCGCCGGCCGCTCCGCCTATGAGCGGCACCAGCGGCGAAGGGTTCCAGCTGAATTCGAAGACGTAGCGCGCCAGGGCCCAGCTCACGGCGATCGCGGCGACCGAGGCGAGCACGCCGGCGAGCGCGCCGACGCCGAGCAGCTCGGCGCGTTGCACCTGCGCGAGGAGCTTGCTGCCGGCGCCGAGCGCGCGCATCACGGCGAACTCGCGGGCCCGCGACTCGCGCGTCGCGCTGACCGCCGCGAACAGGACGACGAGGCCGGCGGCGAGGGTGAAGCCGAACAGGAACTCGACCGCCTGGACGACCTGGTCGAGGACGCGCTGCACCTGCGCGATCGACGCCGAGACGTCGATCGACGTGATGTTCGGAAAGTCGCGGCTGATCGCGTTGTCGAATCCCGGCGTCTCCGGAGCCCGGTACGCGGCGATGTAGCTGACGGGCGCGTCGGGCACCTGCGCGGTCGGAAAGAGGACGAAGAAGTTGACGCGCATCGACGACCAGTCGACCTTGCGCAGGCTCGTGATCCGGCCCTCGACGGTCGCGCCGCCGAGGTCGAAGCGCAGCGTGTCGCCGAGCTTCAACCCGAGCGTCGCCGCCAGGCCTTCCTCGACACTCAGCGCGCCCGGCTCGTCGTTGGTCCAGGTGCCGGCGGCCACCTTGTTGTGCGCGGGCAGGGTCGCGCTGTGACTCAGGTTGAACTCGCGATCGACGAGGCGCTTGGCGCGCTCGTCGGGCATGTCGTCGGGAACGACCGCCTTGCCGTCGATAGCGACGAGGCGGCCGCGGATCATCGGGAACCAGTCGTAGCGCGCGACGCCCGAGTCCTTGAGCTTTTGCCGGAAGGCATCGGCCTGCGGCGGCTGCACGTTGATGACGAAGCGGTTCGGTGCATCCTTGGGAGTCGCCTGGCGCCAGCTCGAGATGAGGTCGGTGCGCAGCAGCGCGAGCAGGACCAGGGCGAGCAGGCCGACGGCGAGCGCCGAGACCTGGAGCACGGCGAAGGCCGGACGCGCCGCGATCTGCCGGGTCGCGAGGATGAGCCAGCGCGGCGCGCCGGTCTCGGGCACGGAGCGGCGGAGGATCTCGAGCGCCAGCCATGAAAGCAGCGCGAACACGCAGACGGCGCCGGCGAATCCGCCGACGGCGATGAGACCGAGCTTGAGGTCGCTCGAGACGGCGAGGAGCAGCGCCGAAAAGCCGACGACCCCGGCGGCGAGCACCGCGATCGACGCCGGCTTCAGGGCACCGACGTCGCGCCGGATGACGCGCAGCGGCGGCACGCGCGCCAGCTGCAGCACCGGCGGCAGGCCGAAGCCGAAGAGTAGTGTGAAGCCGACGCCGACGCCGAACAGCGCGGGCCACGCGCCCGGCGGCGGCAACACCGCTTCGACGAGGCCGGAGAGGAACCAGATGAAGACGTAGTGAACGGCGAAGCCGATCGCCAGTCCGGCCAGGATCGCGACGACGCCGACCAGCGCGAACTCGAAGAAGTACTGCAGCGCGATCGTCCGCTGCGGCAGGCCGAGGACGCGCAACATCGCGCAATCATCGAGATGGCGGCGCGCGAAGTCGCGCGAGGCGATGCCGACGGCGACAGCGGCGAGCAAGGCCGCCAGCAGGGCGACGAGGTTGAGGAATTTTTCAGCGCGGTCGAGCGTCTGCTTCATCTCCGGGCGGCCGGTCGCGAGCGATTCGATGCGGATGCCGCGCAGGCCCTTCGCCTTGACCTCGGCCTCGGCCCAGTTGACGAACTCCGTGACCTTGGCGTCGCGCGCCGCGTCGGCCGCGACGGCGAGCCGATACGTGACGCGGCTCGTTGGCTGGACGAGGCCGGTCGCCGCGAGGTCGGCCGCGTTCAGCATGACGCGCGGCGCGAAGCTCGCGAAGCCCGTGCCGCGATCGGGTTCGATGACGATGACCTGGGTGATGCGCAGGCTCGCGTCGCCGAGGAGCAGCGGATCGCCGACCTCGAGGCCGAGCGATTCGAGGACTGCCGCGTCGACCCACGCCGTTCCTCGCGCCGGCGCGCGTGCGACGTCGGCCGGCGCCGATCCGGCGGCGCCGCGGATGCGCAGCCGGCCGCGCAGGGGATAGGCGTCGCTCACCGCCTTGACGCTGACGAGCCGAGTCGCCCCTCCCTTGGCGTCGGGGGCGCGGCCCATGCTCGGAAAGTTCGCGGTGACCGCGGTCACGAGCCCGAGCGAGCGCGCCTTCGCTTCGAACGCGGCCGGCGCCGGCTGGTCGCTCTGGACGATGGCGTCGCCGCCGAGGAGCTGGCGTGCGTCGCGCGCCAGGCCGCCGTTGATGCGGTCGGCGAAGAAGCCGACCGCCGTCAGCGCGGCAACGGCAAGCGTCACGGCGACGACGAGCAGGCGCAGCTCGCCGGCGCGAAAGTCGCGCCCGAGCTGGCGCCAGCCGAGCCGCCAGGCCGAAGGGACGCGATGCGTTGTCGCCATGGACCGAACTTACACGAGTCGTGAACGTTGCGTGCAGGGAGGTTGAATCCGCGCCATCGCCGCGGGTGCTCCAATAGCGCGATGAGTACTGCCCTGCCTTCGATCTTCGTCTCGCACGGCTCGCCGATGATCGCCCTCGAGCCGGGCGAAGCCGGCGCCTTCATGCAGCGCCTCGGCCCGGCCATCGACGCCGCTTTCGGCCGACCGAAGGCGATCGTCAGCGTCTCGGCGCACACCGCCGCGCGTACCCCCGTCGTCCTCGCCGCCCCGCGGCACAGCGCGGTCTACGACTTCGGCGGCTTCGATCCGAAGCTCTACACACTGCGCTACGACGCGCCAGGCGACCCGGCGCTCGCCGCGCGTGTCCTCGGCCTGCTGCAGGCCAAGGGCATCGCAGCGCGATCGGTGCCTGAAGGCGGTCTCGACCACGGCGCCTGGACGGCGCTGCGCTATGTCTACCCGGCGGCCGACATTCCGATCGTTCCGCTCGCCTTCGTTCCGGGCGATTCGCCGGCGCGGCAATTCGCCCTCGGCGAAGCGCTGGCCCCCCTGGCCGACGAAGGCGTGCTCGTTCTCGGCAGCGGCAGCATCACGCACAACCTGCGCCGCGTCTTCAGCGGGGGCAGCCTGCATCCCGACAAGACGCAGCCCGAGATCCCGGAAAGCGCGGCGTTCAGGCGCTGGATCGCCGAGCGCGCCGCGGCACGCGACTGGGACGCGCTCTTCGCCTATCGCAGCCAGGCGCCGCACGCCGTCGACATGCACCCGACCGACGAGCACCTGCTGCCGTGGTACGTCGCCGCGGGCGCCGGCGGCAGGAGCGCCGCGCCGATCCGCGTGCACGACAGCGCGACGATGGGCAGTCTGGGCATGGACGCGTATGCGTTCGGGGCGAGGGCGACCGCGTTGGCTGGCGCGTTGCGCTAGCCAGCGGCGCGTCCCTCGCGCTCCTACTCAGCGACCCGCACCCCGATACGCCGCCTGCTCGAACTTCATGTAGGTCGAGACGAAGCGCGGCTCGACGAAGGGCAGCGACTGGGTCATCAGCACGCCGGCAAGGTTCGCTTTCGGGTCGAACCAGAAGTGCGTGTTCAGCACGCCGGCCCAGCCCTGCGAGCCGGCCGAGCGCATTCCCGGGATGTCTTCCTCGAAGCGCATGAACGCCATGCTGTGCGACTTGCGCTTACCCGGGAAGAACTCGGCGTCGGCCGTGATTGCAGGAGCCGCCGTCTTCAACAGCGGGATCGGGATGCTGCCGATCTGGTTCGCGAGCATCGTTTCGAGCCCCTTCTCGCTCAGGACGCGGGCGCCTTCGAGGGCGCCCCTGTTCAGGAACATGCGCAGGAAGCGCAGGTAGTCGGGCGCCGTCGAATAGAGCGAATGGCCCATGCCGTAGAACTCGGGCTTGGACGGCGGCGCGATCTCGAAATCGCCGAACTTGCCGTCCTCGCCCCGGATCTTCACCGCCGCGAGACGCGACGCCATGTGCGGCTCGACCTCGAAGCGCGTGTCGGGCATCTTGAGCGGATCGAAGATCTCCTCCTGGCAGAAGCGGTCGATGCTGCGCCCGTCGACCTTTTCGACGATGCGGCCGAGCCAGTCGATGCCGATGCCGTAGTCCCAGCGCTCGCCCGGGTCGAACTGCAGCGGGTACTCGAGCGCCACCTTCAGCCCCGACAGGATCGTCGGCGATCCGGTCGCCTCCATGTAGCGAGGTACGTCGACGTTCCAGAACTCGTAGACGAGCCCCGAGGTGTGCGTCGCCAGGTGCCGCACCGTCGCCTTCGTTCGCGGCGCGCGCAGCCGCGGGCGCTTCTCGTCGAAGCCCTCGAGCACCTTGAGCTCGGCGAACTCGGGCAGGATCGTTTCGACCACCGTGTCGGCGCTGAGCTTGCCGCGATCGATCAGGATCATCGCCGCCGTGCTGCCGATCGCCTTGGTCATCGAGAAGATGCGAAAGACGGTGTCGAGGCTCGCCGCTTCGCCCGGGCGGCGATTGCCGGCCGCGCCGGACCACGTCACGCCGCCGGCATTGCCCACCATGCCGACGAGAAAGGGCGCGTCCTCGTTGGCGACGGCTTCACTGATGACCTTGTCGAGATCGGACATACATGCCTCCGTTAGGGTCGATGCGCGTCACGATCGACGCGATCGCTTGACGAAAAAACACCCTAGGCCGATCGCGCCCACCATGCAAGCGCATCTTCCCTTGCGGGCGCCGAGGCCCCGCTCAGCGCCGTTCCGATCCCGCCTTGTCGGCCCCGAGCTCGACCACGTTGTCCGCGGCCGGCGGCGCGACACGCAGCAGGTGACCCTGCACGCTCGCGCCGACATCCATCTGCAGCTGGCGATAGCGGATCGTCCCGCAGACCCGCGCGTCGGACTGCAATTCGAGGCGGTGCTCGACGTCGAGATCGCCGTCGACGCTGCCGTTGATCACCGCGTCGCCGCAGCGGATGCTGCCTTCGATGTGCCCTCTGGCGGACAGCACGAGGAGCGACGGGTTCTTGCCGTCGGGCTTGCGCCCGGTCACGTTGCCCTTGATGCGGCCGTCGATGCGCATGCCGCCGGAAAAGACCACGTCGCCGGTGATCTCGACGCCTTCGGCGACGAGGGTCGAAAGCTGTGCCATCTTGATGAACCGCTGCCTTTTCAGGTTTGCGAACATGACCGGTTCCCTTCTAGCGTTTACCCTCGCGGGCCTTGCGGAAGAACGCCAATTCGTCCTGCGACTCGGTCAGCCGCTGGTTCAGCGTGTCGATCTGGCGTTCCAGCTCGTGGCTGCGCGCTTCGGACAGGCGCAAGCCCATGCGGGCCTGCTCGAGTTGCTGGCGCAGCACCAGGACTTCCGGCGCGACGCCGGCGGGCTGGACGGGCGGCTCCGCGCGGTCGCGAATCGCGATCGTGTAGCCGCCGCCGGCGCCCGCCGCCAGCGCGAGGAGCACGAACGCCGGCGTGACGAGCCAGCGGCCGCGCCGGCGCCGCGGCGTGACCGCGAGGCCGATGTGCGTGAGATCCTGCGTCGTCGAGCGCCGAAAGCCGATCGACACCACCTGCGCCCTGCTCACAACCCCGCCAGGTAGCGCTTCGGGTCGACGTGTCCGCCGTCGCGCAGCACCTCGAAGTGCAGATGCGGCCCGGTCGAGCGCCCGGTCGAGCCGACCATCGCGATGCGGTCGCCGGGCGCGACGACCTGGCCGGCCTTCACGAGCAGCTCCGAGGCGTGCGCATAGCGCGTCAGCAGACCGTTGCCGTGGTCGATCTCGACGACCCAACCGTAGTCGCGCTTGAAACCGGCGAAAGCGACCGTGCCGCCCGCCGCCGATGCGATCGGCGTGCCGGAATCGGCCGCGAAATCGAGGCCGGCGTGAAAGGCAGTCGCATGCGTGAAGGGGTCGGCCCGATTGCCGAACGACGACGTCAGCTCGGCTCCGGCGATCGGCAGGCGGGTCGGCAGGCGCATCTGCTCGAGCGAACGCTGCGCGGTCGCGTCTGCAACGCCGGCGATCTGCTGCTCGATGCGGCGAAGCTGCGCATCGAGGACGCCGACGCTGGCCGGTTCGGGCAGGGGTGCGAGCCACGGGCCGCCGCTCGCGGCGACGGGGCCGGCTGCCGGCGTCGTGTCCCGCTTCGAGCCGACCTGACGCGCCGCAGGCAGCGCCGCTTCCTTGTTGAGGACGCCGATCCGCCGGCTCAACTGGGCCGCTTCGCTTTCGAGGCGGAACAGCCGCCCGGAGATCGCTCCGACCTGCTCCAGCGTGTAGGGCAGCGACTCCTGCGCCGGTCCCGCGGCCGCCGACGGCGACGTCCGCGCTATCGCTGGTCGGTTGGCGATCCAGTACCCCAGGGCGGCGCCCGCCGCCACGAGCGCGACCGCTGCCAGCGCAAAAGCCAGGGCCAGGGGCGGCACCGACAAGGTCCGCACGCGCGAGCGACTCGTCGCGCCGGTGGCAATCATCACGAACGCCATGCCGTCTCCTCGACGGCGCAGCACCGTCGCGACCGATCCTACGGCCCCCGAGGCGCGGCGGGCCCTGCCACAGTGCAACGGTTTGTTCGCCCTGGAAACGTTGCGGCAAGCTTCACGCTGCGCCGCTATCGGCGCATGCTGAGCCCATGAGAGGACTAATGCGCGAACCCGATCTTCAGCCGCCTTTCCAGCCACAGGCTGTAGCGCGACATCGCGAAGCTGCCGGCGAAGTAGATGGCGGCGATGAACAGGTAGCCTTCGATGAAGAAATCGCGCCAGCGCGGGTCGCCCAGCGCCAGCCGCAATGCGCCGGTCAGGTCGTACATCGAGACCACGGTCACGAGCGACGTGTCCATGAACGTCGACAGCAGGTTGTTCACGAAGGCCGGGATCACCGCCACCAGCGCCTGCGGCAGGACGACCGCGCGCTGCAGCTGCCAGTAGCGCAGGCCGAGCGAGGTGCCGGCTTCGAGCTGGCCGCGCGGCAGCGTCTGCAATCCGCCGCGGACCGTCTCGGCCATGTAGGCGGCCTGGAACAGGACCAGGCCGATCGCGACGCGCCAGAACGGATCGATGCGCCAGCCGGGAGGCAGGACGAGCGGGAAGATGAAGGTTGCGACGAACAGCACCGTAAGCAGCGGAACGCCGCGCACCAGCTCGACGTAGGCGACGGCGATCGAGCGCAGCAGCGGCAGCTTCGAACGGCGCGCCAGCGCCAGCAGGACGCCGATCGGAGTCGAAGCACCGATGCCGATCAGGGTCAGGATCACGGTCAGCGGCAAGCCGCCCCAGCGCTCCGTGCCGACGACCTCGAGGCCGAACACGCCGCCCTGCATCAGCACGAAGAAGACGGCGAGGGCTGCGGCCCAGCCCGCGGCCAGCCAGCGTGCACCGCGCCGCG
>DATMGW010000171.1:0-3540 GCA_035555295.1 Caldimonas sp. | reverse complement strand
CCGCCCACGGCCACGCCGCCCGCGGCGGCAGGCCGACGGCGACGACGAGGACCGCGCCGACGGCGCAGCCGAGGACGTGGATCAGCGCCGTGTCGAGCGCCTTGTCGTCGCCCGACTTGATGAGCGCATTCCACGAGGCGTGGAGGAGGGCGCCGAAGAGGACCGCGCCGACGATCGGCCACGTCAGCGCCAGGATCATGCGCAGGTCGTGAGAGCGCAGCGCGCGGCGCGGCTCATGAAGTGGGCGAGCGAGGGCGTCTGCCAGCCGGCCTGCTTGGCGAGGTCGTCCCACTGGCGCAGCATCACGGCGTCGCGCGCACCCGGCTGGGCGAGGAAGGCGGCCGCCTGGGCCGCGCTGAAGACGCCGCCCTGCAGCGCGAGGCTGCGCTTCGAGTCCTCCGACAACCTGGCGTAGTAGGCGGCGTTCGTCTGGCAGAGATAGCGCTTCGCGTCGACGTGGAGCTTGATCGCGTCGAGCACCGTGTCGGGGAACAGGCCGCGCAGGAACGGCAGGGCGTAGTACTGGTGCGTGTCGTCGATGCCGCGCAGGGTGGGTGTATCGCCCAGTTCATTGAGCAGATGGCCCAGGTCGTGCAGCAGGCAGGCGGTGACGAGCTCGTCGCTCGCTTCGCTCTGCTCTGCCAGGTGCGCCGTCTGCAAGGCGTGCTCGAGCTGCGTGACCGGCTCGCCGCTGTACTGGGCGAAGCCGTGCCGGGAGAACAGCTCGGCGATGTCTTCCAGGCTCAGCACGGCTAGCTCTCTTCGCGCAGCGTCGACAGATCCGGGGTGCCCTCGCGGCCCGCTTCGAGCGCGGCGAACTGCGACTGGCGAATCCGCGTCGCCGTCAGCGCGCCGGCCGATTCGAGGATCGGATAGGCGATCGAGCAGATGTGCGAATTGATTCGCTTCAGGTCGCTGATGAGATCGAGATGCAGCGAGCTCGTCTCGATGCTTTGCGCCGTGTTGTCGCGCAACCGCGCGATGTGGTTGGCGGCGTACTCGTGCTCCAGGTCGCGAAATTGCGCCTTCTCCTCGAGCAGGCGCTTCGCGTCGCGCACGTGGCCGTCGAGGAAGACGCTCATCGCCAGGCGCAGGTTCGAGAGCAGCCGCTCGTGCAGATGGACGATCTCGGCCATTCCGGCTTCCGAGAAGCTGCGCCCCTTCTTGACCAACTTGTCCTCGATGTCCTGAAGGACGCGCTCGACGATGTCGCCGATCTGCTCCATGTTGATCGTGAAGGAGACGATGTCGGTCCAGCGCCGGCTCTCCTGCTTCGAGAGCGCCTCGCCCGATATCTGCGTCAGGTACAGCTTGATCGCCGTGTACAGCTCGTCGACCGTGTCGTCGAGCTTGCGCAGGTCTTCCGAGAGGCGCAGGTCGTTGTTGCGCATCACCGGCAGCACGCCGCGCAGCATCGTCTCGACGACGTCGGCCTGGTGCAGCGCTTCGCGCGCCGCGCAGGAAATCGCGAGCGACGGCATGTTGAGGGCGAGCGGGTCGAGGTGGCGGGGCCGCTGCGTGTCGCCGCTGCGGACCGGCTCGCTCAGCCAGCGGTCGACGGTGCGGCCGACCAGGCCGGTGAAGCCGATGAACACGATCGCCAGGCAGACGTTGAAGGCGAGATGGAACAACACGACCTGCTGGTGCACGGTCGGCACGAGTTGCTGCAGCAGGACGTGGACCTCGGGCAGCAGGCCGATGAAGAGCAGTGTGCCGAGCGTCTTGAAGATGAAGTTGCCGAGCGGCAGGCGGCGCACCTGCGGCGTGGCGTTGCCCGTCGCCAGCATGGCGAGGATGCCGCTGCCGATGTTGGCACCCAGGACGAGGCCGAGCGCCGCCGTGACCGGCAGCATGGCGGAAGCGGCGAGGGCAGCGATCAGCAGCACGATCGCCAGGCTCGAGTAGGAGAGCACGGTCAGCACGGCGCCGACGACGATGTCGAGCAGCACGTCGTCGGGCAGCGACGCGAGCAGGGCGCGAACCGCCGGTGCTTCGGTCAGCGGCCGCGTCGCCGCGGCGATCAGCTGCAGCGCCAGGGTGATGAGGCCCACGCCGATGAGGACGCGCCCGACCGCGCCGGCGCCGCTGTTCTGCTTGGAGATGAAGACGACGACGCCGACGAAGATGAGCAGCGGCGACAGCCACGACAGGTCGAGCGAGAAGACGACCGTCATCAGGCTGGTGCCGACGTCGGCGCCGAGCATGACGGCCAGCGCCGCACTCGTCGTGACGAGGCTCTTGCCGACGAAGGAGGCGACGATGAGGCAGGTCGCCGTGCTCGACTGGACCAGGCTGGTCACGCCGAGGCCGGCGATGACGGAGCGAAAGCGGCTGGAAAAGCTCGTCGCCAGGATCCGGCGCAGGTTCTCCCCGAACACGCGCAGCATGCCGGTGCGCACGATGTGCGTCCCCCAGACGAGGAGCGCGATCGCGGCGAGGAGGTTGAGAAGGTGGATCAAAGGGTGTTCAATTCCAGGGGAGCGAGTAGGTCTTGAGGTTCGTGAAGCTCTTCATCGCTTCCTGCACGCCTTCCTTGTAGCCGAGGCCGGAATCCTTGATGCCCCCGAAGGGCGTCAGCTCGAGGCGATAACCGGGAACTTCTCGCACGTTGACCGTTCCGACTTCGAGCTCGGCGACGAAACGGGTGATGTAGTCGAGCCGGTTCGTGCAGACCGACGACGACAGGCCGTAGGCGGTGCCGTTGGCCATGCGGATCGCCTCGTCGATGTCGGCGAAGACGAGGATCGGCGAGACCGGGCCGAAGGTCTCCTCGCGCACCAGCGTCATCTCGGGGCGGACGCGGTCGAGCACCGTCGGCGAGTAGAGCGCGCCCTCGCGCCGGTTGCCGACGAGGAGCCGGGCGCCTTGCGCGACGGCCTCGTCGACGCGCGACTCGAAGAGCCGTGCCGCCGCCTCGTCGATCACGGTGCCCATCTCGACCTTCGGGTCGCTCGGGTCGCCGAAACTCCACGCCCTGGTTTTTTCGACCACCCGCTCGGTGAATCCCGCGGCCACGTCGCGATGCACTAGCATCCGCTTGACCGCCGTGCAGCGCTGACCCGAGTTCTTGTACGAGCCCTGCACGGCCAGCGTCGAGGCTTCGTCGAGGTCGGCGTCTTCCATGACGATGATCGGATCGTTGCCGCCGAGCTCGAGCACCATGCGCCGGTAGCCGGCCTTCGAGGCGATGTACTTGCCGATGGCGACGCCGCCGGTGAAGGTGACGAGATCGACCGCGGCGTTGGTGATGAGCTCGTCGGCGATCTCCTTCGGGTCGCCCGTGACCACCTGGTACATCTCGGGCGGCAGGCCGGCTTCGTAGAGCACGTCGGCGAGCACGATCGCGGAAAACGGCACCTTTTCCGAAGGCTTCAAGACCATCCGGTTGTTGGTGACGATGGAGGGCACGACCTTGTGCGCAACCTGGTTCATCGGATGGTTGAACGGCGTGATGGCGCAGATGACGCCGAGCAGTGGATCGCGCTGCGTGTAGACGCGCCGCTTCTTGCCGTGCGGCGTGAGGTCGCAGGAGAAGATCTG
>DATMGW010000170.1:0-3881 GCA_035555295.1 Caldimonas sp. | reverse complement strand
TGCGTCACGATCTCGCCGAGGATGTACGACTCGGTGAAGCGCTTCGAGCCGACGACGAGCGGGTCGACGTCACGGGCGTTCGCCGGGACGATGAAGGACGCATTCATTGCGGCAGCGACCGCAATCGCCTGTAGGATGCTTCCTACATAGGAAATGGCTGCCCGAGGTTTGTGTGGCGCAATCGCATGGTCAACACTTCGACGTGCCTCCTCGCCTGCAGCGCGTGATCTTGTCTTGCCTTCCCTCGCCACACCCCTCCGTCCGTCGCACCCTTCGCCGTTCGAAACGCCGGAGCCTGCCCGAGAACAGCTTCGCATGAACCAGTTGCGGGCGTTCATCGTCGAGGACAGTCCGGTGATCCGGGAGAACCTCGTCGCTGCGCTCGAGGAGATGGCGCCGATCCAGGTGGTCGGCACCGCCGACGACGAGAACACGGCGCTCGACTGGCTGTTGCGCCCGGAAAATGCGTGCGAGCTGGTCGTGGTAGACATCTTCCTCAAGAGCGGCTCGGGCCTCGGCGTTCTCAAGACGGCCGCCGCGGTGGCATCACCGCCCAAGCTCATCGTCCTCAGCAACTACGCCACGCCGGACATGCGCCGCAAGTGCCTCGAGCTCGGCGCCGACCGGGTCTTCGACAAGTCGAACGAAATCGATGCCCTGATCCTCTACTGCTGCCGCCTGGCCGACGGCAGCACCGGAAGCGGCGAACTCGAACCCTTGTTTTGAGTCCGGCGCAAATGCGCGCAAGCCCGGACCGCCCGCTACTGGATGAGCCCGTTCTTGAGGGCGTAGTAGGTCAGATCGCTGTTCGACTCGAGCTTCATCTTCTCCATGACCCGGGTCCGGTAGGTGCTCACGGTCTTGACGCTCAGCGACATGCTGTTCGCCATGTGGCCGATCGTCTCGCCCTTGGCCAGGCGCAGGAAGACCTGGAACTCGCGCTCCGACAGCTGTTCGTGCGGCGGCTTGTCGCCGGCGCCCCCGCCCAGGCCGTCGGCGAGCAGCTCGGCGACGCCGGCGGTGATGTACTTGCGGCCGCGATAGACGGTGCGGATCGCCTTGACGATCTCTTCGGGGTCGCAGTCCTTGTTGAGGTAGCCGCTCGCGCCCTGACGCAGCAGAGTCGTCGCGTAGTGCTCCTCGGGGAATCCCGAGAGGATCAGGACCGGCAGATCGGGCGCCCTCGCCTTGATCGCGGCCAGCGCATCGACGCCGCTCTGTTCGGGCATCGAGAGGTCCAACAGGATCACGTCGACGTCGCCTTTGCGGACAATGTCGACGGCATCGCGGCCGTTGGCGGCCTCGGCGACGACGGTGAGATCGACCTGCTCGGAAAAAAACTGTTTCAGGCCCGTGCGAACGATGGCGTGGTCGTCGATGATGGCGATTCTGATCATGGTGTGAGAGGCGCGTGGCGTCTGGATCGCAACTGCAGCGAGTGTAGGGTCAGCCCGTGGCAATGAAGCCTTTATCCTACTTCCGGCGCAGCGTCGTCGCCTTTCCCCTCGCCGCCCTGGCGGCGCTGGCGATGTTCGTGATCAGCGAAGTCTCGTACCGCGACGCGACGAACTCCTTCGATTCGCTCGGCGAGCGCGGCGCGGCCCGCCAGCACCTCAACACCCTGCAGCGCTCGCTGCTCGACGCCGAGACCGGGCAACGGGGCTACCTGCTCACCGGCCGCGACGACTACCTGACTCCGTATCGCGAGGCACAGGAAGGCTTGCAAACGTCGGTCGAATGGCTGAAGAAGCACTACGGCGACGACGCGCGGACGGCCCCGCTGATGCGCAAGCTCGTCGCCGCCAGCGAAGAGAAGATGAGCGAGCTCGCGACGACGATCGAGCTGCACGACAAGGGCGCCGAGTCTTCCTGGCGCGACCTTGTGCTCAGCGACATCGGCAAGGAAAAGATGGAGCACGTCCGCGCCCTGACCGAGGAGCTCCTCGCCGAGGAGACGCGCCTCGTCCAGATGGAGCGCAAGAGCGTCTATCAGACGCTGCTGCTGAACCGCATCGGCGTCTCGGCGATGGCCGCGGTCAGCCTCCTCGCGCTCTTCATGTACCTGCGGCAGAGCGCCACTCTCGATCGGCAGATCGCCGAGGAGAGCCGGCGCGTCGCGACCGAGCGCGATCGCCTCGAGGCCGAGGTCCTGGCCCGAACGGCGCAGCTGCGCGAGCTCGCGCAGCACCTGCAGACGATCCGCGAGGACGAGCGCAGCCACCTGGCGCGCGAGCTGCACGACGAGCTCGGCGCCCTGCTGACGGCCGCCAAGCTCGACGTCGCCCGTCTGAAATCACGGATCGGCAACGCCTCGCGCGAGGCCCTCGAGCGCATCCTTCACCTGAACGAGACGCTCAACGGCGGGATTGCGCTGAAACGCCGCATCATCGAAGACCTGCGTCCTTCGTCGCTCAACAACCTGGGGCTCGTCGCGGCCCTGGAGATCCTGCTGCGCGAATTCGCCCAGCGCAGCGAGATCGCCGTCGTCCACGAGCTCGAGCGCGTCGAGCTCGGGCCGGCCGTGCAGCTGACGATCTACCGCCTGGTCCAGGAAGCGCTGACGAACCTCGCCAAGCACGCGAAGGCGACCGAGGTCGTCGTCACGCTCGGCGCGCAGGAGGACGGCAGGGTACGCGTCTCCGTCAAGGACAACGGCGTCGGCTTCGATACGACCGTATCGAGGATCGCGAAGAACGGCCTGGTAGGAATGCGCTATCGCGTCGAGGCCGACGGCGGCGAGATGCGACTGCGGTCGGCGCCCGGCGAGGGCACGCTGATCGAGGCGATCCTGCCCTCGATCGCTCCCGACGACGCGGCGGATGCCGTCGTGCCCCCCGAGCACGAGGAGGCGGCATGACGCAAGGCGCGGTTCTGGGTGCACACTGTCGGTCGCGTCCTACGGCCCGCATGGCATCCCTTCCGACACGGGCCTGCGCGGGCTGCCTATCTTTCCCTTCGCAGGCGCGACGCACACTCGTCGTGGCCTGTCTTTAACCACCGCCGGCCTGTAGCCGCCGGCGCCGATCACCTGAACGAGGAAACGAAATGAATACCGCCAGCAGCAGCAGCACCAGCAAGCCTCAGTCCCAGCCAGGCCAGGAGATCGCCGACAAGGCCGCCAATACCGCGCAGAGCGCGATCCGCTCGACGCACAGCGCGCTCGACAGCCTGTCCGCCAAGGTCGACGAGATTCACGACCAGGCAGCGCCCTTGCTGAGCCGTGTTTCTTCGCAGGCCGAGGCGGCGGCGCGACGCGGCATCGAGGCGGTGCGCGATACATCGCAACAGCTGCGCGACAGGGCTCTGCGCGCTTCCGACAGCGCCGTCGGCTACGTCAAGGACGAACCGATCAAGGCGATGCTGATCGCCGCGGCGACCGGTGCCCTGCTGATGGGCATCGTCGCCCTGATCAGCCGCTCGCGCGACTGAGTCCGGCGCGCAGGTCGCCGGCCATGATCCATCCGCTGCTTCGCCTCGTCGCGACCCAGCCGCAACTCCTCGGCGACCACGTCGAGGCTTACGCCGAGCTGGTCGGCGACGAGCTCAGGAAGACGAGCTCGGCGTGGGCGACACGCCTCGCGCTCTATGCGGCGGCGCTCTGCCTGCTCTGCGTCGGACTCGTCCTCACAGGCGTCGCGCTGATGCTGTGGGCATCGCTTCCTGCAGGCAGCTTCCCGACGCCCTGGGTGCTCGTCGCCGTTCCGGCGGTGACGCTCGTCGCGGCCGGCGTCTGCGCGATCCTGGCAAAGCAGCACCCTGTCGAAAGCGCTTTCGACAAGGTCAAGCAACAGCTCGACGCCGACATGGCGATCCTGCGCGAGGTGAGCGTGCCATGAGCGCCGTGCTGCCAGCTTCCGCTGGGCGGTCGGCCGAGCCTGCCA
>DATMGW010000169.1:0-11914 GCA_035555295.1 Caldimonas sp. | reverse complement strand
GCTCGAAGAGGAGGATGACTGAGCCTCGAGGTCGCTCCGATGCCATGCCATGACGCTTGCCCGCGCCCCATCGCGCCTCGTGCCGCAGGAACTATTGCAGCAACGGACCTGGCTCCGAACTCATGAGCCGAGACCCGACGCGGGCTGCAGCGGCGTTTTCGATCCTCCTCTTGCGCACAATGTGAGGGACACTCCGAAAGACCGCATTGCGATCAACCGGAAGCGCCGGGCGTAGGTGGTTTTTTGGGGTCAGCGAGTGCTTCGGCGCAGGAACTTTTGCAGTACCGGACCATGACCGAATTGACTAAACTGAGGCGTGGCGCGGCCTGCAGAGGGTTTTTCGATCCTCCTCCTCCACCATCCGATACGTGCCGCACGGCCGCAAGCAGCGTCGTCCTCTCTCGGCTCGCGTCGAACAACGGCGATCTTCCCGCACACGCAACGCTGCCCGTCCGACGCTTGTCGCACCGGCGCGCTCTACCGACCCGGTGCGATCGCGCCGGCGGGTCAGGCGACGATACGCAAGCGAGCCGGGCCGCGCCGAACCGTGCCGATTGCCGCCGCTTCCACGAAGCCCTGCGCATGGAAGGTGGCGATGACCGCCGCTGCCGCCGAGGCGTCGCAGCTCACGAGCAACCCGCCGGAAGTCTGCGGGTCGGTCAGCAGATCGCGCGCCTCGGCCGGCAACGCCGGATCGAGCAGGACCTCAGCACCATAGCCCGACCAGTTTCGGCCCGATGCGCCGGTGACGAAGCCATCGCGGGCCATTGCGGCAACGCCGTCGAGCAACGGAACCTTCGACCACTCGATCTCGACCTGCATGCCCGCGCCCCGAGCCATTTCGAGCGCGTGTCCGGCGAGTCCGAAACCGGTCACATCCGTGATCGCGTGCACGGCCGACATGTCGGCCAGGGCGATGCCCGGGGTGTTCAGCCGCGTCGTCGTGTCGATCAGGCGGCGATATCCCGCCGCGTCGAGCGCGTTCTTCTTCAGCGCCGCCGACAGCACGCCGACGCCGATCGGCTTGCCGAGCATGAGCACGTCGCCCACTTGCGCGTCTCCATTGCGCCGCACCTTCTTCGGGTGCACGAGGCCCATGACGCAAAGGCCGTAGATCGGCTCGACCGAATCGATGGTGTGGCCGCCGGCGACGGGAATACCGGCTTCGCGGCAGACGGATTCGCCGCCCTTGATCACTTGTCCGATCTGCTCGACCGTCAGCTTGTCGATCGGCATCGCGACCAGCGCCAGGGCCATGATCGGCTTGCCGCCCATCGCATAGACATCGCTGATCGCATTGGTCGCTGCGATCCGGCCGAAATCGAACGGATCGTCGACGATCGGCATGAAGAAATCGGTCGTCGCGATCAGAGCTTGCTCGTCGTTGAGCTGATACACCGCTGCGTCGTCGGCCGTCTCGATGCCGACGAGCAGCTCCTTCGGAACGACGCCGCCCGCGCTCGAGCGCAGGATCTGCGAAAGCACGCCCGGCGCAATCTTGCAGCCGCAGCCGCCGCCGTGCGAGAAGCTGGTGAGGCGCAGCTCGCTGCCGGGCAGCGCGCAAGCGGTGGTGACGGCGTCGGCAGTCATGCGGGGCCCGCTGTGATCGGAAGGAGGCGATTGTCTCAGTTGGGCGGGAGCACCGCCCGCCGCGGCTACCGGCGCGCCGCCTACCGATCCGACGCGCGCTCGCCTGAAGACCAGCCGCTGGCTGGCACACTTCAGCACATGTCGGAGGCTCCATGACTTCACTTCCTGGCGGGATCCTGGTGGCAACGAGCGCGCTGCTTTGCGCTCTGGCCGGTGCTGCCGCGACGGAATCCGTTTCGCGCGGCGAACTCCTGTACTCGACGCATTGCATCGCCTGCCACACGGCGCAAGTCCATTGGCGCGACAAGAAGCAGGCGACCGACTGGGACAGTCTCGAGAAGCAAGTGCGGCGCTGGCAGGCGGCCGACATGCTGCAGTGGAACGATGACGACATCCGCGAGGTCACGCGCCACCTGAACGATCGCTACTATCACTTCGCGCGACCATAGGTGGTCCATGAGCGAATCCGACGTCCGCTTCCCCGCCTACCTGGTCTCCAGCGGCCCCGCCGGCCCCAACGCCGCGTTCGCGACGTTGAGCGAAGCCGACCTCGACCCGGGCGAGGTGACGGTGCGCGTGCAATACGCCAGCGTCAACTTCAAGGACGCGCTCGCTGCCACCGGAAAGGGCAAGATCATCCGCCGCTTCCCTTGCGTGGGGGGCATCGACGCGACGGGAGTCGTCGAGTCGTCGAGCGCGCCGCGGTTCGAGCCCGGCGACGCCGTCATCGTGCACAGCCACGGCTTCGGCGTCTCGCATCACGGCGGCTACGCCACGCGCGCCCGCGTTCCCGCCGCCTGGGTCAACCACCTGCCGGCGGCGATGAGCACGCTCGAGGCGATCACGCTGGGCGTGGCCGGCTATACCGCTGCCCTGGCCATCGACCTGATGGAGCTGAACGGCCTAGCACCCGACAAGGGCAGGGTGCTCGTCAACGGCGCGACTGGCGGCGTCGCCAGCGTCAGCATCGACCTGCTGGCGCAGCGCGGTTACCACGTCGTCGCGGTCACCGGCAAGCCGGCCGAAGCCGACTATCTGCGCAGCCTGGGCGCGAGCGAGGTGATCGCCAGCGCCGACCTGCCCGCGGGCTCCAAGCCGCTGGAAGCGGCGCTCTGGCAGGGCGCCGTCGATTCGCTCGGCGGCGCCCCGCTGGGCGCGCTGACACGCCACATGCACAAGGATGGCGTCATCGGCAGCATCGGCAACGCGGCGGGCCTGGACTTCAGCAGCAGTGTCCTGCCCTTCATCCTTCGCGGCCTTCGCCTGATCGGCGTCAACTCCGACAACGAGCCCGAGCTGCGCGAGCGCATCTGGAAGCGCCTGGGCGGCGACATGCGGCCGCGCCACCTGGCCCGGATCGCTCGCGTGATTCCCTTCGCCGAGCTGCCTGCGGCGATCGAAGCCGTGGTGACGGGCAAGGCGCGCGGGCGGACCGTGATCGACATGAGCTCGGCGACGGCCTCGTCGTCGCCCTGACAGCTACTTCTTGTCGCAGCCCTTCTGATGGCCGAGCTGCATCAGGCGCTGCAGCCGCGCGTTGGCCTGCATCTGCTGGCCCTGCGCAGCAAGCTGCTCCCTCTGGGCATTGGCCTGTTTCGCGAGCGGCGAGTTGGCCATCGCTTCGTTTTCGCCCTTTTCCTTCGCCGCCTGCGCCATCTCCGCGGCCGCCTGAGCCCGCTTCGAAACGCCGGTGGGATCGAGGGCGCCGGCGGTGGCCAGCGGCATCAGGAGCTCGTGTTCCATCTTCCTCTTTTCGTATAGCTGGCGCCCCTGTTGATACTGCTGCTGCTGCGACGTCGCCAGCGCCTGCAGGTTCGGCTGCATCTGCTGCACGTAGGGAGCGAGCTCGGTCGCGATCTGCTCGCACGTCATCGCCTCGTCGCCCGGCCTGGCGCCGTCTGCACCCGGCGCTGCGAGCGCGGGAATGCAAAGCGCCGCGCCGGTCGCCCAGGCGGCCACGATCAGAGTCCTGGAGTGCGTTGCCATGGCCTTCCTCCTCACTTCTTCATCACGCAGTGCTTCTGCGCCCACAGCTGCTTCAGGTGCGCCATGCGCGGATTGGCGGGCGGCGGCGCGTTGAGCATCGCCATCTGCCTGTCGGCCCCGGCCTCGGCGGCCGCCTGCGCCGCCTGCCCCGTCCCGCCCATTCCGCCCGTCAGCATCGCGCCGGTAATCAGGGCGCCGGTGGCTCGCGACTGAGCCTTCATTTCGTCGTTCTTCCTGGCCCGTTCCTGTTGCTCGCGCTGCGTTTCGGCGGTGCCCTGCGCGTAGATCTGCTCGCACGTCAGCGCGGCGTCGCCCGGCAGGGCCCCCGGAGGATCGGCGGCCAGAGCGCAGGGAATCCACAGCGCCGCGCCGAGCGACGCGGCGGAAATCAGGACCTTCGATATCGTCATGTCAATCTCCTTGCCTGAGATGCTTGGTGCCGACGCCGATGGCCTCGTCCGCCTCGAGCTTCGGTGCCGGGAAGGGTAGACCAGGGGCGGTGACGGATAGGGGACGGATTCGATTCATCGAAACCGGCGGGCCTCCCGGACACCTGAGCGACGCAACGGCTCAGGTCGACCCTCAGCGCTCTTTGACGAAGGTCAAGCATCCTTTGCGCACGCCCCTTGAGCGTTCGCTAGCGCACTGAGCAACTTGCTCCGGTTGGCTACAAGCGATGCGGGGAGGCGGACCGCGAGTCAGGACATCATCACCAGGAGAATTCACATGAACTGGGACCGCATCAAGGGCAACTGGAAGCAGGTCACGGGCAAGGCCAAGGAGAAATGGGGCAAGCTGACCGATGACGACCTCGAGGTCGTCGCCGGTCACCGCGACCAGCTCGCCGGCAAGATCCGGGAGCGCTACGGCCTGGCCAAGGATGAAGTCGAACGACAGCTTGCCGCGTGGCAACGCAAGGCGAGCGACTCGTGGTTCAGCTCGGACAAGAAGCGCCCCTGATCGACGCCCACGATCCGCAGATTCGCGGCACAAGGAGAAACAACATGCTCGAGACCATTGCGGTCATCCTGATCGTCCTCTGGCTTTTGGGTCTGGTCACGTCGTACACCATGGGTGGGCTCATTCATGTCCTGCTGGTCATCGCGATCGTCGTGATCCTGGTCCGGGTCATTCAGGGACGGCGCCTGTAGGGCGGCACGGTTCTGCGCGGGTCGCGTGTCGCGCTGCGGCAGGTGTCGCTTCGCCGCGCGTTGCTCGCCGTCCCCGCTTCGATCTCGCCCTGGACAAGGGCCGACGGAGGCGGGCGCCCTCCGACAACGCACGAGCGGCGACCCCGCGCTTCAGGTCCTGAAATGAGCGCCGTGGCCGAGCAAGCAGCGCGGGCATGGGCACGCTCCCGCGCCAGCACGCCCGAGCCTTGTCACAATGGCGGCGTCGCTCCGGGAGGCACCATGGGTCTGCTCGACATCCTCAACCAGTACGCCGGCGCGGCGCCGGCGCAAGCCGATACGCCCGTCCATTTCGATGAAGTCGCCCGGCAGACGTCGAGCAGCGATCTCGGCAGCGCGATCTCGGCGATGTTTCGCTCCGACGCGACTCCGGCCTTCGGGCAGACGATCGGCGATCTCTTCAACCGCTCGAATCCGCAGCAGCAGGCCGGCCTCTTGAACCAGATCCTGCAGTCGATCGGCCCGGGTGCGCTCGGCGCGGCGGGCGGCGTGCTCGGCAGCCTGCTCGGAACGAGCGGCGCCGCAACGACGGGCGCGATGCCGACGATCACGCCCGAGCAGGCATCGCAGGTCTCGCCCGAGCAGGTGCAGGAGATCGCGGCGCACGCCGAGCACCACGACCCGTCGATCGTCGACCGGGTCGGCTCGTTCTACGCCCAGCACCCCGGCCTCGTCCAGTCGCTCGGCGCCGCGGCGCTGGCGATCGGTCTGAGTCACCTGCAGAACCGCAGCTGACTTCGCCGGTCGCCCCGCCCGAGCAGGCGCGGCCGGCCGCGTCTGCCCGCTGGTCGCGCGGCGCCGCGCCGAGCTGCGCCGCACAACGCTGTGCGCCGCAAACGAATCTTTCACCCCGTTCGGCGCGTCCGGCCGTTCAACGCATGTCCCCACTTGCTTCGCCCGGAGAACCGACATGCCGACCCGCCGCACCTTGCTCACCCTGCTCGCCGCCGCTGCCCTGAGCGCCTGCGCCTCGCCGCCCGCGCAAGCGGTCGGCAGTCTCGTCGACTTGGCAATAGTCGACCGCAGTCGCGGCGACATCCTGCCGACCTATCGCTCGCGCGGCGCCAGCTACGTCGCCGGGCGGCCCGGCGATCGCTACGCCGTGCGCCTGACCAACCGCTCCGGCAGTCGCGTCCTCGTCGTCCTGTCGGTCGACGGCGTCAACGCCGTCAGCGGCGAGACGGCGGCGACGGGGCAGACCGGCTACGTGCTCGGGCCGTGGGCCTCGGCCGAGATCACCGGCTGGCGGAAGAGCTATTCCGAGGCCGCGGCGTTCTACTTCACCGCCCTGCCCGATTCGTACGCGGCGCGCACCGACCGGCCCGACAACGTCGGAGTGATCGGCGCCGCGGTCTTTCGCGAGCGCGTTACGCAGCCCGTGCAGCGTCCCTACGAGGCGCCGCCGGTAGCGAGCAACCGGTTCGACGAAGCCGACCGCAAGGAACCTGAATCGCGCCGGACCGCCCAGGCGGCGGGCGCGGCCGACGCCGCGACGAGCGAGCGCTCGACGACGGCACCGGCGGCCGCGGCACCGCCGCCGCTGCGCGACCGCGAATCGCTGGCCAAGACCGAGAAACTCGGCACCGGCCACGGCGAGCGCGAATACTCGCCGACGACGCAGACGACCTTCGAGCGCGCCAGCTCGCAACCCGCCGAGGTCGTGCAGGTGCGCTACGACAGCTACGCCAATCTCCTGGCGAGCGGCGTCATCTACCGGCCGCGTCCGCCGAGCGTCCCCGAGCCCTTCCCCGGGTTCGTTCCCGATCCGCGCTGAGCCCGGACTGCTAGTCCACTGGACTAGCATCGCTTCCACGGCGACGACAAGGCGTGAGGGGCAAGCATGGACCTGGAACTGAAGGACAAGCGAGCGCTCGTCACCGGCGGCAGTCGCGGCATCGGCAAGGCGATCGCCCGCGCGCTCGCGCACGAGGGCGCCGACGTCGCGATCCTGGCGCGCAACGCGGAGCGGCTCGAGGCGACGGCGGCCGAGCTCGCCGGCACCTCGGGGCGAAGGGTCGTCGCGGTCGTCGCCGACACGAGCGACGACGCGCAGGTCGCCGGCGCCGTCGCCGACGCGGCGCTCCTTCTCGGCGGCGGCATCGACATCCTCGTCAACGCCGCGGCCGAGCCGGGCGGCTATGCCGCGCCGCCGCAGCTCGCCGAGATCACGGCCCCCTTCTTCCAGCGCGAGATGGACATCAAGGTCATGGGCTATCTGCGCACCGCACGCGCCGTCGCGCCGCACATGCGGGCGCAGCGCTGGGGCCGCATCATCAACGTCAGCGGGCTGGCGGCGCGCCAGACCGGCAACACCGTCGGCAGCATGCGCAACGTCGCGGTGGCTGCGATGACGAAGAACCTCGCCGACGAGCTCGGACCCGCCGGCATCCACGTCACCGTCGTGCATCCGGGCCTGACGCGCACCGAGCGGACCGACGAGCTCGTGCGGGCGCAGGCGCAGGCGCAAGGACTCACGGAGCAGGCGGTGCTGCAGCGGATGGCCGAGGGCAACTCGATCCGCCATCTCGTCGACGCGAGCGAAGTGGCCGCTGTCGTCGCCTTCCTCGCCTCGCCGAAATCGATCGCGATCAACGGCGAGGCGATTGCCGTCGGCGGCGGCGCGCCGCGCAGCATCCACTACTGAACGCCGGACCCCGCGAGGTCAGGGCGCGCACAGCGCGACCAGCTCGCGCACATCCGCCAGGGCCGCGATCCGCCGGCAGCTCTCGCCGATCGCCTCCGCCTTCGCCGCTCCGAGGATCGGCTCGACCAACGCCGCGAACTTGGCGCAGAGCTGGGCGTCGGAGAGCGGGCGCTGCAGCGAGCCGATCGCATGCTCGACCCGTATGTGGATACGATCGCCATTCGCGAGCTGCGCCATCACGTCGGCAGCCGCTTCGTCGATCCCCGGTTCCGCGGTCGCTTCGACCTTGCGGCGCAGCGCCACGACGTCGGGGCGGTTGACGACCCTGTCGGCGAACTCGGCTTCGCCGGCGCGGCCGAACACCAGGCCGGCGGCGCAGCCGTGATAGACGCTGAACTTGGCGCCGAGGCCGTCGCTCGGCTCCCTCTCGCCGGTCAGCTCGAGCACCAGCGGGTGCACGCGCAGCTCGATTCGCGTCACCTGCTCCGGCGTGATGCCGCGCTCGCGCAGCTGGACGCAGGCGTCGATGCTCGGATGGATGACGATGCCGCAGGCGAACGGCTTGTAGGTGTTGAACGAGATCTCGAAGCGGCTGCCGAGCTCGTCCGTCACTTCGTGCCAGGCGCGCTTGTCGGAGACGACCTGGACGAAGCCGCGCGGCGCCTCGAGGGCGCGCGCGCTCGCCGTGAAGCCGTGCCGCGCGAGCAGCGCCGACATCAGGCCGGCGCGCGCCGCGGCGCCGGGATGGAAGGGCTTGGTCATCGTCCCGAACTGCTCGCGCAGGCCGACCGGCTGCGACGCGGCGATGCCGAGCGCCATCGCCGTCTGCGCCGCGTCGAGACCGAGCAGCCGCGCGCAGCCGGCAGCGGCGCCGAGCATTCCGGTCGAGCCGGTGATGTGCCAGCCGCGGTCGTAGTGGTCCGGGTAGACGACGTTGCCGATTCGGCAGGCGACGTCGATGCCGAGGACGAGCGCGTCGATCACTTCGCGCCCCGACGCGCCGCGCTGTTCCGCCAGCGCCAGCACCGCCGAGGCGACCGGCCCGGCCGGATGGATGATCGTCTTCAGATGCGTGTCGTCGAAATCGAAAGTGTGCGAGGTGATGCCGTTGACGAGCGCCGCGCTCGCCATGTCGACGCGCTCGGCGCGCCCGAGCACGCTCGCCTGCGGCGCCGGCTCGAGCATCCGCAGCGCGGCCAGCGCGGCGTCGGCGGCCTCGTGGCGCGACGCGCCGATCGCGCAGCCGAGCCAGTTGTAGAAGGTGCGCCCGGCCTCGCGCTCGACCGCGTCGCTCCAGCCGCGGCTGGCATGGCCGGCGACGAAGCCGGCCAGGATGGCAGTGATCGGCGGCGCGTTCGTCTCGGCGTCGACTTGCGTGTTGCGGGCCACGGTGCTCCTCGGTGCGTCGGCGGATCCGGAAGCGCCGCGCTGCCGGCGCTCACTCGTCGAGACGGATGTTGCGGGCCTTCGCCAGCGCCGTCCAGCGGCTGATCTCGGCACGGATGTAGGCGCCGAACTGCTCCGGCGTCATCGGCATCGGCTCGACGGCTTCGAGCGACAGCTTGTCGCGCAGCTCGGGATCGCCGAGCACGGCGACCTGCGTTTGGTTGAGACGCTTGACGACGTCGGCGGCGATCCCGGCAGGGCCGACCGAGCCGTACCACTGCATCGCGTCGAACCCTTTCAGCCCCAATTCGTCGAGGGTCGGCACGTCGGGCTGTTGCGCGCTGCGCGCGCGCCCGGTCACGGCCAGCGCGCGCACGCGACCCGAGCGCAGATGCGGCAACGCGGCGGCGAGGCCGGGGAACATCGCCTGCGTCTGGCCGCCGAGCAGGTCGGTGAAGGCCGGAGCGATGCCGCGGTACGGGATGTGCAGCGTGAAGGTTCCCGTCTCCTGCTTGAAGAGCTCCATCGTCAGGTGCGTCAGCGATCCCGGGCCGGCCGATCCGTACGCGATGCGGCCGGGATTCCTGCGCACGTAGTCGATGAACTCGGCCAGCGTCTTCGCCGGCAGGGTGCTATTGACGACGAGCACGTTCGGCGTCGCGCCGATCATGCCGATCGGCGTGAAGTCCTTGACGGCGTCGTACGACACGCGGCGCGTCGCCGGCGTCGTTCCGTGCGTCGCGACGTAGCCCTGCATCAGGGTGTAGCCGTCGGGCGCGGCGCGCGCCGTCGTCTGGCTGGCGATCACGCCGCCGCCGCCGCCCAGGTTGTCGACGACGAAGGGCTGTCCCAAGGCCCTGCCCCAGCGCTCGGTGACGACGCGCGCGATCATGTCGCTGCCGCCGCCCGCGGCGACCGGGACGATGTAGCGGATCGACCGGGCCGGGTACGTGTCGGCGCGCGCCGCGACCGGCAGCACGAGCGCCGCCGCGGCCTGCAGCAAGGCGCGCCGTTTCATGGGCGGCTCCTCGACTTGTTCATTCGCCTATCTTCGCCCACCGAGAGCCTGCAAGGCCTGCCAGACGCGCTGCGAGGTCGCGGGCATCCGGATCTTCTCGGCGGCCCGGCCGAGGCCGGCGTGGGCGAGCGCATCAACTAGCGCGTTCATGACGACCGGCGTCGCGCCGATCGTCCCCAGCTCGCCGACGCCCTTGACGCCGAGCGCGTTGAGCGAGGTCGGGATCGACGTGTCGAACTCGGTGCGGAACATGCAGCTTGCTTCGGCGCGCGGCATCGCGTAGTCCATGAAGCTGCCGGTGACGAGCTGGCTGCTCTCGGCGTCGTAGACGACTTCTTCGCACAACGCCTGGCCGATCCCCTGCACGGCGCCGCCATCGACCTGGCCGCGCGCGATCGTCGGGCTGACTACGCGGCCGATGTCGTTCACCGAGGCGTACGAGACGACGTGCACGTCGCCGGTCTGCGGATCGACCTCGACCTCGCAGACGTGGCACGCGTTCGGCCAGGTCGCGCCGCCCGCCGTCGTCGTCGCTTCGACGTGGATGCGCGGCGTCTGTGGCCTGCCGGCCAGCGCGAACAGGTCGATGCCGAGGTCGGTGCCGACGACGGTGAAGCGCCCGGCGCGGTATTCGATGTCGGCGGCGGCCGCTTCGAGCGCTTCGGCCGCGAGTGTCTTCGCGTGCTCGACGGTGCGCTCGGAGGCCAGCTTCACCGCCGCGCCGCCGGTGAAGAGCGAGCGCGAGCCGGCGCTGCCGAAGCCGTTGCCGCGGTCGGTGTCGCCCTGGAGGATCCGCACCCGATCGATGGGAACGCCGAAGATGTCCACGGCGAGCTGCGCGTAGCTCGTCTGGATGCCCTGCCCCATCGCCTGCGTGGCAGAGAAGATCTCGATGAACCCGTCGGGAGTGACGTCGACGCCGACCGTCTCCTCGAAGGCGTTGCCTCCGGTCCACTCGAGGAAGGTCGCGATGCCGCGGCCGCGCAGCTTGCCGTTGCGCTGCGACACTTCGCGGCGCGCCGCGAAGCCGTTCCAGTCGGCGAGCGCCAGGCCCTGGTCGAGGATCTTCTCGAATGCGCCGCAGTCGTAGGTCTGGCCCAGCGGATTCTTGTACGGCATCTGCTCGGGCCGGATCATGTTGCACCGGCGCAGCTCGGCCGGGTCGATCTTCAGCTCGCGCGCCGCCGCGTCCATCAGCCGCTCGATGATGTAGATCGCCTCCGGGCGGCCGGCGCCGCGGTAGGGGCCGGTCGGCGCGGTGTTCGTGAGGATCGCCTGCAGGTGCAGGTCGACTACGCCGATGTCGTAGATGCTGGTCGAGACCCACGGGCCGATCAGCAGCTGGATCGCGACTCCGGCCGGAGTCGCGTAGGCGCCGACGTTGGCGAGCGACTTCACGCGCAAGGCCAGGACGCGGCCGTCGCCGTCGAGCGCGAGCTCGGCGTGGCTCGTCACGTCGCGGCCGTGCAATGCCGAAAGAAACTCCTCGCTGCGATCGGCCTGCCAGCGCACCGGGCGCTTCAGGTCGCGCGCGGCGAAGGCGACGGCGATGTCTTCCGGATACGGGCCGGTCTTCATGCCGAAGCCGCCGCCGACGTCGCCGACCGTGACGTGCACCTGCGCCGGGGTCAGGCCGGGAATCGCTGCGGCGATTCCCGAGGCGACCGCCGTCGGCATCTGGTTGCTGATGCGCACCTCGAAGCGGCCCGCGCCGGCATCGAACGACGCGACGATCGAGCGCGGCTCCATCGGCACCGGAGCGAGCCGCTGATTGACAAGGTCGAGCGAGATCCGGTGCGCCGCGCTTGCGAACGCAGCGGCCGCCGCCTCGGGCTGGCCATGGCGCATCTCGGCGGCGATGTTGTCGGGCGCCTCCGCGGTCACCGCGGGCGCGCCCGGTCGCGTCGCCGCCTCGAGGCCGACGACCGCAGGCAGGTCCTCGAAGTCGATCGCGATCGCGTCGAGCGCGTCGCGCGCCGCTTCGCGCGTCTCGGCGACGACCGCGGCGACCGCCTCGCCGACGTAGCGCACGAACTCGTGGGCCAGGGCGCGGCGCGGCGGGCTCACCGTCGTGCGCCCATCGGCACGCTTGAAGCCGGC
>DATMGW010000168.1:0-5454 GCA_035555295.1 Caldimonas sp. | reverse complement strand
TGGGCGCGCCGGTCGTGCGTGCTGCGCACGCGCTCGACCCAGCCGTGCTCGGCCATGCGGTCGAGCACGACCGCCATGTTCGGCGCCGAGATGTCGAGCGTCTGGCCAAGCTGTTTCTGGTTCACGACGCCGTTGCTGGCGACGAGCATCAGGATCGAGAACTCGGCAATCTTCAGGCCGAGCGGATCCATGTGTTGCGCGAACACCTTCTTCATCTCGAGGGCGGCGCGCGACGCCGTATAGCCCACGAGGTGAGCCAGCGCCGAGTCGTCGAGAGCCGCGGCGGCGCGGCGCGGCCGGGGTGCCGCATCGCGGGTCTTCGCGCCTCGCGCGGCGGTGCTTGCGGTCACCCGCCGTCCTTTCGCCGCACCGTGCCGAGGTAGGTCTCGATCACGCGTGGGTCCTGCGCCAGATCGGCGGCCGGCCCCTGCAGCGCGATCTCGCCCATCTCGAGGACGTAGCCATAGTCGGCGACCTCGAGCGCGGCGCGCGCGTTCTGCTCGACGAGCAGGATCGTCACGCCGCTCGCGCGCAAGGCGGCGATCGTCGCGAAGATGTCGCGGACGACGAGAGGCGCCAGGCCCAGGCTCGGCTCGTCGAGCATGAGCAGGCGCGGCTTGCCCATCAGGGCGCGGCCGACGGCGAGCATCTGCCGCTCGCCGCCCGAGAGCGTTCCGGCGAGCTGGGCGCGCCGCTCGCGCAGGCGCGGAAAGAGCATGAAGATGCCGTTCAGTGCCTTGGCGCTGTCGGTGTTGCCGAGGCGCACCTGGCGGTAGGCGCCGAGGAGCAGGTTGTCCTCGACCGACATCGTCGCGAAGAGGGCGCGCGTCTCGGGGACCAGCGCCATGCCGAGCATGACGCGCTCCTCGAGCGAGAGCAGATCGATCGACTTGCCGTCGTACGCGATCCTGCCCTTGGCCGGCAGCGCGCCCATCAGAGCGTTGAGCAGCGTCGACTTGCCGGCCCCGTTCGGGCCGATCACGGTGACGACCTGGCCGACGTCGGCGTTGATCGACAGGCCGTGCAGGACCTCGGCCCGGCCGTAGCCGGCGTGCAGGTCGCGGACGCGGAGCAGGGTCGCAGCCATCACCCGCGCCTCCGCCGAGCCGCCCCAAGGAGGCGCGCGCCCCCTCGGGGGGCAGTGCAGCGGCGCAGCCGCAAACGTGGGGGCATCATTTCTCAGTGCTCGGTTCCGAGATATGCGGCGCGTACCGCCGGACTCGCCTGGACCTCTTCCGGCGTGCCCTCGATCAGCTTGGTGCCGAACTCCATCACGACGACGCGATCGACCAGGCCCATCACCAGATCCATGTCGTGCTCGACGAGCAGGATCGAGAGCCCCTCGCCGCGCAACTGGCGCAAAACGTCGGCGAGGCCCTGCTTTTCCTTCAGCCGCAGTCCCGCCGCCGGCTCGTCGAGCAGGAGGAGGATCGGATCGGCGGCAAGGGCGCGCGCGATCTCCATCAGCCGCTGCTGGCCGAGCGCCAGGTTGCCCGCCTGCTCGTGCATCAGCTCGCCCATGCCGATGCGCTGCAGCTGCCGCTCGGCCTCGCGCATCAGGCCGCGTTCTTCGCCCCGGTCGAGGCGCAGCATCGCCGCGGGAACGCCGTGCCGGCCACGCAGGTGCGCGCCGAGGGCGACGTTCTCGAGCACCGTCATGGCGGCGATCATCTTGACGTGCTGGAAAGTGCGCGAGACGCCGCGCCGCGCGATCTCGCGCGACGGCAGCGAGTCGATGCGCCGGCCGAGCAGGGCGACCTCGCCGCCGGTCGCCGGCAGCACGCCGGTGACGAGATTGAACGTCGTCGACTTGCCGGCACCGTTCGGCCCGATCAGGCCGAGGATCTCGCCGGCCCTGACGTCGAAGCTGACGTCGTTGACGGCGACGAGCCCGCCGAACGCCTTGCGCACGTCGCGAACGTCGAGAACGACCTGGCCGTGCGGCGGGCGCTCTCGCGCCGGCAGGGCCGCGGCGCCGGCCCAGTCGACCTTGCGCCGCACCCGCGGCAGCGCCGCCTCGACGAAAGCCCAGAGGCCGTCGCGCGCGTACTGGAGCACGAGCACGACAAGGATGCCGAAGACGATGATCTCGTAGTTGCCGCTCGTTCCCATGAGGCGCGGCAGCCAGACCTGGAGCTGGTCTTTCAGGATCTGCACGACCCCGGCGCCGACCAGCGCCCCCCAGACGTAGCCGACGCCACCGAGCACCGCCATGAACAGGTACTCGATGCCCATGTTGAGGCCGAACGGCGAAGGATTGACGGTGCGCTGGAAGTGCGCGAAGAGCCACCCCGAGACGCTCGCGAGCAAGGCGGCGAGGACGAAGGCCGTCACCTTGACGCGAAAGGTGTCGACTCCCATCGCCTCGGCCATCGTCGTTCCGCCCTTGACGGCGCGCAGGGCGCGTCCGGAGCGCGAATCGAGCAGGTGCGTCACGGCGATCGCGGCGACGACGACGATGATCCAGAGCAGGTAGAAGAAGCGCCGCCCGGTGCTGAGGACGATGCCGAAGAAGTCGATCGGCGGGATCCCGAGCAGGCCGTCGTACTTGCCGAGCGCGTCGATGTTGCCGAGCAGGTAGAAGAGCGACAGGCCCCAGGCGATCGTCGCCAGCGGCAGGTAGTGGCCCGACATGCGCAGCGTGATGAAGGCGAGCAGGAGCGCGGCGACGGCGGTGACGACGAGGCCGATCCAGACGGTGAGCCAGGGCGACACGCCGTAAGTGAGCGTCAGGTACGCGGCGGTGTACGCGCCGAGGCCGACGAAGGCCGCCTGGCCGAACGAGGTGAGCCCGGCGATGCCGGTCAGCAGTACGAGGCCGATGACGACCAGCGTGTACAGGCCGATGTAGTTGGCTTGCGTGATCCAGAACTCGGGCACCGGCGCCAGCGGCATGAGCGCGAGAACGATCGCGAATGCGAGGAGTGCGGCACGACGGAGGTTCATGCGGCCCTCCCGCCGCCGGGCCGCCCCAAGGCGGGAGGCGCCCCCGCGGGGGGCAGCGACTGAAAGGAGGCGCCATCGGGCTTCACCCTACTCTTCCTCGTCGTCGTGATGGCCACGCTGGAACGAGCGCCAGAGCAGGACGGGGATGATCAAGGTGAAGACGATCACTTCCTTGAACGCGCTCGCGTAGAACGAGCTGAAGCTTTCGAGCGCGCCGACGAGCAGCGCGCCGAGCGCGGCGGCCGGGTAGCTGGCGAGGCCGCCGAAGATCGCGGCGACGAAGCCTTTCAGGCCGATCAGGAAACCCGAGTCGTAGAAGACCGTCGTCGTCGGCCCGATCAGCAGGCCCGAGAGCGCGCCGATGAAGGCGGCCAGGCCGAAGCTCAGCTTGCCTGCGCCCGAGGTCGAGATTCCCATCAGGCGCGCGCCGAGGCGGTTCACGGCCGTCGCGCGCAAGGCCTTGCCGCGCAAGGTGCGCTCGAAGAAGACGTAGAGCGCGACGATCAGGACGATCGAGGCGACGAAGATGAAGATGGTCTGCCCCGACAGCACGATCGCGCCGGCCGAGAAGCGCTCGTCCCAGAAGCTCGGGTTGCGGAAGCCCTCAGCGCCGAAGAAGACGAGGCCGAGCCCGGTCAGCGCGAAGTGCACGCCGACCGAGACGATCAGGAGCACGAGCACGCTCGCATCCGCCAGGCGCTGGTAGGCGAGGCGGTAGACGAGCGGCCCGAGCAGCGTGACGATGGCCAGCGTCAACGCGCTTTGCACGAGCAGGTGCAGGCGCAGCGGCGCCGCCCACACGGTGAGCGCGGCGACGACGGCCGGCGCGACGAGCGTGCGCAGCAGGCCGCGCAGCATCGCCGCTACCGGCAGGCCGCGGCGCGCCGCGTCGACGAGGTCGAGCACCGCGGCGACGGCGGCGAGCGCGACGAGCAGCCACACCGTCCCCGGCACCTTGCCGAGCTGGAGCAGCGCCAGCGTCAGCGCGCCGTAGGCGACGAACTCGCCCTGCGGGATGAAGATGACGCGAGTGACTGCGAAGACGAGCACCGTCGCCAGCGCGAGCAGCGCATAGACCGAGCCGTTCGTGACGCCGTCGAGAAGCAGGATGCCGGCGGTGGACAGGTCGAGACCGAACATGGGGCGCCCGCGCCGGCCTGCTGCTTAGCTCGATCAGTGCGTCGAGACCAGCTTCCAGCCGCCGTTCTCCACCGTCAGCAGCACGCCGGTGTCGGGCGTGAAGCCGAAGTGGTCGGTCGGCGTGTAGTGGAGGACCCCTTGCGAGACCGGGATCCGGCCGGTCGTCTCGAGCGCCGTCTTCAGCGCGGCGCGGAATTCAGGCGTGCCGGGCTTGCCCTTCTTCAGTGCCTCGGGAACGATGCGCTGCAAGATGATGTAGGCGTCGAAGACGTGGCCGCCGAACTGGTTGGCGCTCTTCGGGCCATAGGCCTTCTCGTACTCCGTCGCGTACTTCACGGCGAGCGCCTTGCTCGGGTTGCTGTCGGGCAGCAGATCGCCGACCGTGGCCGGGCCCGACGCGACGAACGAGCCTTCGACGTCCTTGCCGCCGACACGGATCAGGTCGAGCGAGGCGGCACCGTGCGTCTGGAAGATCTTGTTGCGCGGATAGCCGCGCTCGACCAGCCCCTTGTGCGGCATCGCCGCGCCGGAGCCCGAAGCCACGATCAGGATCGCGTCGGGGTTGGCAGCGACCAGCTTCAAGGCTTGGCCCGTGACGCTCGTGTCGGGCCGCGCGAAGCGCTCGACGTCGATGCGCTTGATGCCGGCCTTCTCGGCTAGCGCCGTGATGTCGTTGAGCCAGCTTTCGCCGTAGGAGTCGGTGTAGCCGAGGAAGCCGAAGGTCTTGACGCCGGTCTTCTTCCAGTAGTCGACGATCGGAATCGACATCACGGCCGTCGATTGCGGCAGGCGAAAGCTCCACGCGTCCTTGCCGTCGGGAAGCGACGGGATCGGCGAGAGCGTCAGCTGCACGGTCTGCGCTTCCGCGGCGACGGCGGCCATGGCGACGGCGATCGGCGTCGCCGCCGAGCCGAGGATGAGATCGACGTGGTCTTCGGTGACGAAGCGGCGTGCGTTCTTCACCCCCTGCGTCGGATCGGTCGCGTCGTCGAGGATGATGACGTTGAGCTTTTCACCGGCCACCGTCTTCGGCCACAGCAGGATGCCGTTCTTGCAGGGAATGCCGAGCGCCGAGGTCGGGCCGGTGAGCGGAAGGCTGACGCCGATCGTGATATCGGCCTGCGCGGCGCCAGCGGCGCCGAGGGTGACCGCGAGCGCGGCGACGAGTCTGCTGAAAGCTTTCAAGGGAGTCTCCTGTTCAGTGGAAGAAAAAGACGGCGCTCGGTGCGGCTCAGCTGCACATCGCCTTGATGTCCTCTGGGATCGCCATGGCGCGCAGGCGCTCGGGATTGTCGGCGTCGCGCTTGACGAAGGCGCGCGTTTCGGCGCCTTCGCAGATCAGCGTCTCGCCGCGGCGCATGCGATGGC
>DATMGW010000167.1:0-5915 GCA_035555295.1 Caldimonas sp. | reverse complement strand
CGCGGATCGCCCATATCGGCGTCGAGCTGACCGACAGCGCCTATGTTGCCGTCAGCATGAAGATCATGACGCGCATGGGCCGCGCCGTCCTCGAGCAACTCGGCAGCGACGGCCACTTCGTGCCGTGCATGCACAGCGTCGGCGCGCCCCTCGAGCCCGGCCAGAAGGACGGGCCTTGGCCCTGCAATTCCGTCAAGTACATCGTCCACTACCCGGAGACGCAGGAGATCTGGAGCTACGGCTCGGGCTACGGTGGCAACGCGCTGCTCGGGAAGAAGTGCTTTGCCCTGCGCATCGCCTCGGTCATGGGGCGCGCTGCCGCGAATCCCGCAGCCGGCAATCCCGGCTGGCTCGCCGAGCACATGCTGATCCTGGGAGTGACTTCGCCCGAGGGCAGGAAGCACCACGTCGCGGCCGCCTTCCCGAGCGCCTGCGGCAAGACCAACTTCGCGATGCTCATCCCGCCTGCGGCCATGCCCGGCTGGAAGGTGACGACGATCGGCGACGACATCGCCTGGATCAAGCCGGGTGCGGACGGCCGCCTGTACGCCATCAATCCCGAAGCCGGCTACTTCGGCGTCGCCCCGGGGACCAACGAGAAGACGAACCCGAACTGCATGGCGACCCTGAAGCGCGACGTCATCTTCACCAACGTCGCCCTGAGCGATGACGGCGACGTCTGGTGGGAAGGAATGAGCGAGACTGCACCGGCCCATCTCGTCGACTGGCAGGGCCGCGACTGGACCCCGGCGATCGCCCGCGAAACCGGAGCGAAGGCGGCGCACCCGAACGCGCGTTTCACCGTCGCGGCGACGAACAATCCGGCGCTCGACCCGGCCTGGGATTCGGCCGAAGGCGTCGCCATCGATGCATTCGTCTTCGGCGGCAGGCGTTCGACGACGATCCCGCTCGTCACCGAAGCGCGCGACTGGAGCGAAGGCGTCTACATGGCGGCGACGATGGGCTCGGAGACGACGGCGGCCGCTGCCGGCGCGCTCGGCGTCGTGCGCCGCGATCCCTTCGCCATGCTGCCCTTCACGGGCTACAACATGAGCGACTACTTCCAGCACTGGCTCGACGTCGGTGCCGCGCTGGCGCGTCGCGGCGCGATGCTGCCGAAGATCTACTGCGTCAACTGGTTCAGGAAAGGGGCCGACGGCAAGTTCGTGTGGCCCGGCTACGGCGAGAACATGCGCGTCCTCGAGTGGATCGTGCGTCGTGTCGAAGGCAGCGTCGAGGGCGCGCTCACTGCCTTCGGCCTGACGCCCCGCTACGAAGACCTCGACTGGTCGGGACTCGATTTCGACCGTGCCCGCTTCGAGCTCGTCACCGACCTCGACGCCGCGAGCTGGGCCGGCGAGCTGGCCCTGCACGACGAGCTGTTCCGGCAGCTTGCGCATCGGCTTCCCGCCGAGTTGCCGCAGGTTCGCCGGCGGATCGCGGCGCGGCTCGCCGGCTGAGCGCCGGACGCGTGGCGCTTCCGCCCTCGGCGCCGCCGTGGCGCCCACCGGTCGGCGCGTCGGCGCAAGACCTCGGAGACGCCGAGTTTGCCGAGCTCGACGAGCTGCTCGCGCAAGTCCCCGAGCCGCTCGAGCCGCTCGACGTCGTCATGCTCGACGGCTTCATCGCCGCCATCGTCGTCCAGCCCGAGCTGATCGACGCCGAGCGCTGGCTGCCCTACGTCTTCGACGCCGGCGGGCATCGCTGGGGCGAGGCGGAGCCCTCGGCCGAGCAGCTGCGCGCCCGCGAGCTGATCGCGCGTCGTCACGTGGCGATCAATCGCTCACTCGCCGAATACCGCCGCTTCGAGCCGCTCATACTCGAGCCCGACGAGCCCGACGAGCCCGACGAGCCCGACGAGCCCGACACGCCCGACGACGCAGCCGGCGCCGAGCCCGGGCTCGACGCGACGTCGCGTGCCATCCTGCCCTGGGTCGCCGGCTTCGAGTTCGCGGCGAGCATCTTCCCCGGCCTGGCCGGGCTCCAAGACGACGCGGTGGCGACGACGCTGGCTCGCCTGTATCGCTTCCTGCCGGCCGAAGGCGAGAACGAGCGGGAGGTCGTCGCGATCGTCTCCAGGGAAATTCCGATCGCGTCGCTGGACGCTGCGATCGACGAGGTGATCGCCTGCGTCGCCGATCTCTACGACCTGACCGAGCCGCTCCGCTTCCAGGTCGAAACGGTTCGCCGCGCCGCGCCCAAGGTCGGGCGCAACGACCCCTGCCCGTGCGGCAGCGGCCGCAAGTTCAAGCACTGCCACGGGGCAGGCTGATGCGTCTGCAACTGCTGTCCGACCTGCACCTCGAGACCGAGCAGTTCGATCCCGAGCGGGCGCCCGGCGCCGAGCTGCTCGTCCTGGCCGGCGACATCGACAGCCACTGGGTCGGTCTCGAGCGCTTCGCCGGCTGGCCGAATCCGGTCGTCTTCGTCGCCGGCAACCACGAGTTCGACGGCCGCGATCTCGACACGGCGATGCCGGCGCTGCGGCAGCGTTGCCTCGATCTCGGCATCACCCCCCTCGAGCGCGAAAGCCTGGTCGTCAGCGATGCCCGCGGCCGGCGCATCCGCATCGTCGCCACGACGCGCTGGAGCGACTTCGACCTCTACGGCATCGCCGGGCGGGCCAAGGCGATGCGCGCCGGCGAGTATTTCGCCGCCCTCATGCAGACGACCCACGGCGGGGAGCCCTTCGACGCCGAGGCGATCCGCGCCGAAGCCCTCGTTTGCCGCGCCTGGCTCGAAGCCGAGCTGATGCGCCCGCCCGGCGACTGGGAGCGCACCGTCGTCATCACCCACTTCGCGCCGAGCCTGCGCAGCGCCGATCCGCGCTACGGCCACCGCAGCGGCACGGCAAGCTTCTGCAACGCCGACGACGACCTGATCCCGCGAGCCGACCTCTGGCTGCACGGCCACCTGCATTGCGCGCACGACTACCACGTGTCTCGCGCCGGCGGCTCGACTCGCGTCGTCTGCAATTCGCGCGGCCACGAGAGGAACGGCGAGGCTGAGGCGCACCAGCCGCTGCTGGTCCTGGAGGTGTGAGAAGGGCGGCGCCCTGAGGCGCTAGAGCCCGTTGCGCCGGCGCGAGCGGTATTCGAAGCGCGAGGGCTCGGGCACCGGCCTGCTGTCCCGGATCTCGGCGGCGAGCTCGGCGTCGAGCGTCGTGATGGCGTCGAGGCCGAACGCCGTTCCCATGTCGGCCGGATCGGTCCCGCGGCGCGGTGCCGCGCGGCGCGAGGCCAGCGCAAACAACCAGCGGGCGCCTGCGATCAGGTTCATCGGCCACTCCGAAGCGACGATTCGCAGCGTCGAGTATCGGCCGCCCTGACGGTGCCGATGCCGCGAACTGCGCTGCGAAGCGTGAGCAGTTCGCGCTTAGACCCGCAACGCTTCGGAGGCCGGATCGGTTTACTCCGGGACGTACTTGTTGCCCGCCGCCTTGTAGCGGGCGACCGCCTTCTTCAGGTCGGCGTGCTCCTCGCAGGGGAGAAAGCACGCCTTGTCGAGCGCGGCCAGGCGTTCCTCGGCCATCGGCAGGTTGCCCGTCATGAGGTAGAGCTCGCCGGAGTACTCGAGCGCGCCGCGGTGCTTCGGGTTGATGCGCAGCGCCTCGTTGTAGTACTTCTCCGATTCGCCGTAGTTCGCCGCGCCCGTCTTGCGCAGGCTGTAGCCCATGAGGTTGTTCCAGTCGGCGTTGCCCGTGTCGTTGACCTTCTTCAGCTCCTCGATGGCGGCCGGCCAGTTCTTCTCGGCGATTCGCGCCCGCGCCGGG
This sequence comes from Caldimonas sp., assembly GCA_035555295.1. GTDB lineage: Bacteria > Pseudomonadota > Gammaproteobacteria > Burkholderiales > Burkholderiaceae_C > Schlegelella_A. The sequence continues at coordinate 2,143 of DATMGW010000167.1, read as the reverse complement.
CTCAGCTTGTCGGAGGCCGACGTGCCGCCCGTGTCGACGGCGAACGCGGCGCTGGCAAGCACCAGCAGGAGCGGGGCCAGCAGGATGCGGATGAGCGAAGTCTTCATGCGAGAGCCTCTCGTCGTGAGCCGTGGAGCGAAAAGGATAACCTTGCCGCGGCGCGCCGGCAGCGGACCGCCCCCATGCCGAGGCAGCGCCCCTAGAATCGCGCCCCTTCGCTGGCCCCCGACGCCTGCCCGATGTCTCCCTCGCCCGGTTATTGCGCCATCGACTTCGGCACCTCCAACTCGGCGATCGCCGTCCCGGGGCCGAACGCGGCCATGCGCCTGGTTGAGCTCGAAGCGGGCTTTCGGACGATGCCGACGGCAGTCTTCTACGCCGCCGAGGGCCGATCGCACGAGAAGCCGCGCTGCGAGTTCGGCCGCGCCGCGGTCGCCGCCTACGTCGACGGCATCGACGGTCGCCTTATGCGCTCGATGAAGAGCATCCTCGGCAGCAGCCTGATCGAGCAGACGACCGACATCGGCGGCGGCCGCGCCGTGCGCTACATCGACGTCGTCGCCACCTACCTGGCGCACTTGCGGCAATGCGCCGAGGCCGAAACGGGTGCGCCGCTGCAGCGCGCAGTCCTCGGCCGGCCGGTCTTCTTCGTTGACGACGACGCGGCCCGCGACGCCCGGGCCGAGGCGGCGCTGCGCAGCGCGGCGCGCCGCGCCGGGTTCAGGGAGATCGAGTTCCAGTACGAGCCGATCGCCGCGGCGTTCGACTACGAACAGGGCGTGCAGCGCGAGGAGAAGGTCCTTGTCGCCGACATCGGCGGCGGCACCTCGGATTTTTCGATCGTTCGCGTCGGGCCGCAGCGCGCGACCCGGCGCGAGCGCAAGGATGACATCCTCGCCAACCACGGCGTGCACATCGCAGGCAACGACTTCGATCGCCGCGTCGAGCTCGCGAGCGTCCTGCCGCTGCTCGGCTACGGCGCCTTCGGCGTCGCGACCGCGACCGCGCCGGCGCGCGAGGTGCCGAGCGGCGTCTACTTCGACCTCGCGACCTGGCATCTCATCAACACCGTCTACCAGCCGCAGCGCGTCGCCGAGCTGCGCGGCATGCGCGGCTTCTACGCCGATCCGGAGCAGCATCGCCGCCTCATGACGGTCGTCACAGACCGCTTGGGCCACGAGCTGCTGGCGCGCGCCGAGGCCGCCAAGATCGCGGTCGCCGAAGGCGGCGCGACGACGATCGCGCTCGATCACATCGAGGCCGGACTGCTCGCCGGGCTCGATGCGGCCGGGTCGAGGAAAGCACTCGACGCCGACCTCGGGCGCATCGTCGCCGCGGCCGAGGCAACGGCCCGCCTGGCCGGGCTGGCGCCCGATGCCATCGACGCGCTCTACTTCACCGGCGGCTCGACCGGCCTGCGCCTGCTCGCCGATCGGCTGCGGCAAACCTTTCCGGCGGCCCGGCCGGTGCACGGCGACCGCTTCGCGAGCGTCGCGACGGGTTTGGCGCTGTACGCGGCGCGGCGCTTCGGTGCCGCACGCTGAGCTAAGTGATCAGCCGTCGAGGACGGCGGCCATCGCCAGGCCGGTCGCCTCGACGTTGCCGGTGTTCAGGCCGGCCACGCACATGCGACCCGAGCGAAGGAGATAGACCGCGAACTCGTCGCGCAGCCGATCGACCTGCGCCGGGCCGAGACCGGTGTAGCTGAACATGCCGCGCTGGGTCAGGAAATAGCCGAAGTGCCGGCGCGGCATTTTCTGCACCAGCGTCGCATGCAAGGCCTGGCGCATCGCCTGGATGCGCACGCGCATCGCCTCCAGCTCGCCTTCCCAGGCGTGGCGCAGATCGGTGTCGCCGAGCACGGCGGCGACGATCTGGCCGCCGTGGATCGGCGGGCTCGAGTAGTTGCGCCGGACCGTGAACTTGAGCTGGCCGAGGACGTTCACCGCCTCGTCAGCGTCGGCGCAGACGACGCTGAGGGCGCCGCAGCGCTCGCCGTACAGACTCATGCTCTTCGAAAACGAGTTGGCGACGAAGAACGAGAGCGGCCTGCCGTCGCGGCCGCGCGCCGCGGCGAGCGCGCGCAGCGCGTACGCGTCCTCGACGATGCCGTCGCCGAAGCCCTGGTAGGCGAGGTCGAGAT